>CAYGSQ010000033.1:5546-9053 GCA_964352435.1 uncultured Gammaproteobacteria bacterium
ATCTTCGCCAGCCTGACGCTCAAGCCATTCACCGAGATTTCCAACGAGGAATGGGATGCGGTCATGCGTGTTAATGCACGCGGGCCAGTACAAGCGACGAAAGCTGTGTTACCCAGCATGCAAAAAGTTGGAAGAGGCAAGATCATCAATATATCTTCCGGAACCGCCCTTCGCGGTGCGCCTGGTTTTCTGCACTACGTGTCGTCCAAAGGCGCGATTATTGCTCAGACTCGTGCCATTAGCCGCGAAGTGGCCCCGCACAATATTCAAGCCAATTCGATCATTGTCGGGCTGACCGAGACCGAAGGCGTCAAGCAGCACAAGCAACTTGGTGCCGCCAAAGCACCCACTTTGGCGATGCGGGCGATTCAACGCGAAATGCTGCCAGCGGATTTGATTGGAACCATGGTGTTCCTGGCGACCGAAGACAGTGATTTCATCACGGGGCAGAGTATTAATGTGGACGGCGGCGCCCTCAATCAATAACCGGCGGAGCGGACAAATCCATGACTTCCACAACATCGAAAAATGACGTTCACTCAATTGACCATTGGATTGACGGCAAGGAAACCGAGCCGCACAGCTCGAAGTATTTCCCGGTCAACAATCCGCTGGATGATGCGGTGATGGCCAACGCTGCTGCGGGCAGTATTGAAGATATCAATAAGGCAGTTGAGACAGCGCACGAGGCGTTCCAGTCTTTTCGGCATACACTGCCGAAAGAGCGCGAGAAGATCCTGTGCAAAGCTGCCGACTTGCTCGAGCGTGATCGAAAAGAGTTCATTGACATCCTGGTTGACGAAATTGGATCGCCGATCAAAAAGGCTGGCTTCGAAGTCGAGAAAGGGCTGTCGTTTCTTCGGGCCTCTGCGGGCATGACGCGGCAGGTTACCGGCAAAACGATTGCGTCGGATGCGCCTGGAAAATTTAGCATGAGCATTCGTTCCCCGATCGGCGTCATCGCGGCAATTACGCCGTTCAACGTACCGCTGATAAAAGGCACGCGCCTTAGCTGCAATCCGATCGCGTTGGGCAATACCGTTGTCATGATGCCGTCCGAGGAGGCGCCAGCGCTTTCGCACCGATTGGCGCGGCTGTACACGGAAGCAGGTTTGCCTGATGGGGTGTTCAACGTCGTCTCAGGTAACGGCTACGAAATCGGCGACGCATTGACGACGCACCCCCTTGTCAAAATGGTCACGTTCACCGGATCTTGCCGAGTTGGCCAACACATCCGCGAGCTATGTGGCAAGCACAACAAGCGCATGACACTCGAACTTGGTGGCAAGAGCCCGCTGGTCGTGATGCAGGATGCCAAACTCGAGGCGGCCGTACCGGGCGCACTGCAGAGCATCTTCATGTACCAAGGGCAAGTGTGTATGGGCGCCAGCCGGATCTATGTGCATGAGGACGTTTTTGACGTGTTCGTCGAACGCTTTGCCGGCGCCGCCAGCCGCCTGCCGATGGGCGATTTGAGAGATCCGAACACGATGATCGGCCCCATCATTAGTGAGCGCCAACGCAGTCGCGTCCGTTCGCATATCGAAGATGCGCAAGGCAAGGGCGCCACCATCGTCGCGGGCGGCGAGTGGGATGGCAATCGGTGCCAGCCCACTGTCCTGACTGGCGTGACCGCTGAGATGACGGTATTCGCTGAGGAAACGTTTGGTCCCGTCGTGTCGGTCTATCCAATCAAATCGTTGGATGAGGCAATCGAGCGTTCAAACGACTCCAACTTCGGGCTTAGCGCAGCAATCTATACGCAGGATATCGACAGTGCAATGCGCTACGTTATGGAAGTCGAATCCGGCATGGTTCATGTCAACGGGTCGACACTGCACGATGAGCCGCATGTGCCCTTTGGTGGTACCAAGGACAGCGGTTACGGTCGTGAAGGCACAGAAGAAGACATTGAAGCGATGACCGAATGGAAATGGGTAACCATCCAACTTTAACAAGAATCTCAGGGTGCTCGATGAACGAATTCACAGACGGCTGGAAACCGCTCGTTGCCGCGACCATCGGCACGATGTGCGGGTTGATTACGGTTACCAACTACTCGCAGGGGTTCATGGTCGGGCCGGTCATTACCGAATTCGGCTGGTCACCTGCGCAGTTTTTCCTGGGCTTCACCGTCATGATGTGTGTTGGCATGATCGCCGGGCCAATGGTGGGTCAGATGGCCGAAAAAGTCGGCATCCGCACTCTGGGCATTGTTGGCCTCATCGGGCACTGTGCCGCGTACTTTCTAATTTCATTTAACAACGGTTCTTTGCTCCTGTGGTATTTGAGCTTTGCTGCATTGTCAGTCCTGGCGGCTGGTTCGCTACCGATTATCTGGACGGCCGTTCTCAATGGCTGGTTCCAGAAGCATCGCGGCAAGGCGATCGGCATCACCATGGCAGGCACGGGCATTGGCGCTTTTCTTCTGCCGCCGATCGTTGAATTCTTTGTATCGAGTTACGGATGGCGGACGGCCTACCGCGCAATCGGCGTTGGCGCATTGCTCTTGTCTTTGCCTGTCGTTATTGCTTTCTTTCGCGAAAACAAAACTATTAGAGAACCCGCAAACGACAAAACGACGCCCGATATGCGTTGGGGCGCGACGCGTGGCGAAGCCTTGCGATCGGCCAAGTTCTGGATCCTCGGGGCCGTACTCTTCGTAACGGCGCTCGTCATCGTCGGCTTGCTATCGAATTTCGAGCGCATCATGAGCGCGCGAGGTCTTGAGCGGAGTGATATCGCTAAGATCGCGGCGGTTATGGGTCTTACGGTTATTGTCGGCCGCCTGCTGGTTGGGGCGCTCGTCGATCGATTCTGGGCACCAGCCGTCGCCGCCTGCTTTATCGCCATGCCAGTTGTTGCCATGCTCGTGTTAATGAACGTCGACGCATCGTTTCAAGTCGGTATTATTGTTGGGATTCTGATCGGACTTGCCGCGGGCGCGGAATTGGACATGCTTGCGTACCTGACCAGTCGCTATTTTGGCACGGCGCACTATCCGGCGATCTTTGGTGCAGTATTCGCATTTTTTACGGTCGGCGCAGGCGTCGCGCCGCCGATCTATGGTGCGCTTGCGCAAGCCTATGGTGGTTATGACGTCGTGCTGATGCTATCGATCGGGCTGCTGTTTCTCTCAATCCTCTTGTTTCTTTCACTCGGCAGATATCCGGCGACAGGCACTACACATGTGGAGTAGCTCCTTGCAAAAAGGCTTGGCCAGTATGCTGATTGCGTTGCTTCTGATCGCCAACGTTTCGCACGCCGACACGCAGGTGGATCCGAGCGTCGCGTTAAAGATGCTGAGCGACCAAAACCAGCAATTTAGGCAACAGGTCGTGCAAGTCGCGGACAATGTATTCACCGCAGTAGGTTTTCACGGCGCGAACACGTCCATGATCGTCGGTACGGACGGCGTGATCATCGTCGATACGCTCATGGGCCCGACAAGTGCTGCCAACGCGTTCGACGCACTGCGGCAACACAGTGATAAGCCGGTGAAGGCGA
>CAYGSQ010000033.1:9063-11031 GCA_964352435.1 uncultured Gammaproteobacteria bacterium
CAGTCACGGGGATCATACCGGTGGCGCGAGCGTGTTTGCGGGCACGGGCGACCCTGAGATTTACGCTATGCAAGGGTTCGGTCCCGCCTCAGGCGTGGGCAAAGCGTTAGGGCCGATTATGGCGCCACGCGGTGCGCGCCAGTTTGGACGCAAGTTGCCGCCGCAAGAAGCCACCAATCGAGGTTTGGCACCGGCCATTACCATCGATCACGACCGCGGCAAAGGTCACTTACCTCCGAACGTCCATGTTTCCAGTGACGGTCTCAAAACGACGATCGCCGGTGTGGAAATCGAATTGCACCCAGGCCCGGGGGAGACGGATGACGCGCTATTCATCTGGCTACCAACTGAGAGAGTACTGTTTGCTGGTGATAATTTTTACCAGGCATTTCCCAATTTGTACGCCATTCGTGGCACGGCCTATCGCGATGTGCTCCGCTGGTCTGACAGTCTGGCAACAATGGCGTCGTTCAAGCCGGACAGTTTGGTGGGCGGCCATACAGCACCGATCACCGATGGAGAAAATGCCACGACGGCATTAAGGGACTACAGCGAAGCCATTCGCAGTGTCTATGAGCAAACCGTCAGTGGCATCAACCAGGGAAAGAGCCCGAACCTAATTGCACACGAGGTGGAACTACCCGCGCACCTGAAAGATAAATCCTACCTGGTGGAATTCTACGGCGCCATACCTCATGCGGTTAGGGCGATCTATGCGGGACTGCTGGGTTGGTACGATGGAAATCCCACCACACTAAATCCACTGTTGCCCAAGATCGAAGCGCGGAAAATGGCGAAGCTCGCAGGAGGCACAAAGAAGCTGACAAGAAAAATGTCAAAGGCTTTGAGAAATGACGAGTTCCAATGGGCTCTGGAGCTCGCGGATCACCTGAAGTGGCTTGAAGACGGCGATCGCCAATTTGCTCGCGAAGTGAAAATAAAAGCACTGCGGGGTTTGGCGGCACGCGAATACAACGCACCGAATCGCAACTATTATTTGAGCTATGCAAATGAGCTCGAATCGGGCCAACTGAGCGACGTGTGGTTTTAGACGTAGCGACGCGACGACTGATTGATAACCCGACGCATTTTTGTTGGCCCGAGGAGGCTACCTGATGGGACTGAAGAAACCCTATTCTGATATTCCGGGGACGATCGTCTTCGATTCCGATATGGCGCGCGCGGGGTATCACGTGAACCAGTTTTGCATGTCTCTCATGAAGCCCGAAAACCGGAAACGGTTCCGGGCTGACGAATCGGCTTATCTGGACGAGTGGAAAATTTCTGACGAGCAAAAGCAGGCCGTCCTGGATCGTAACTATCTGGCGCTGCAGGCGCTTGGCGGCAACGTCTACTATTTTGCCAAGATTTTTTTCACTGACAAAAAGAGTGTCGCGCACGGTTCTTCAACCATGACGGGAATGACGGAAAAGGAATACATGCAGATGATGATCGATGGCGGCCGTTCAATCAAAGGGAACCGATTCGTTGGGGAGAGTAACGATGGCTAGATTGACGGCAGGCATCACAACGTCACACGTACCGGCAATAGGTGCGGCTATCGACCTGGGCAAGACACAGGAACCGTACTGGAAGCCATTGTTCGACGGTTTTGAATTCTCGAAGAAGTGGATGACCCAGAACAAGCCCGATGTGGTTTTTCTTGTCTACAATGATCACGCTTCGGCGTTCGATCTTTCCAATATTCCGACGTTTGCCATTGGTTGTGGTGAAGAATATAAGAGTGCCGACGAGGGATGGGGGCCACGACCAATACCCACAGTGAAAGGTGCGCCGGATCTGGCCTGGCACATTCGGCAAAGTGTCATTCAGGATGATTTTGATCTCACGACCGTCAATGAGAAGGAGTTTGACATGAAGTTCATGGACGACTTCATTAACAATCCTGATGAATTGGCGAAAATGCCTCACATCGAATACCAGAGGGAAGCTGGGTCGGAGGGAATC
>CAYGSQ010000033.1:11131-14680 GCA_964352435.1 uncultured Gammaproteobacteria bacterium
ATTGGCGAAAATGCCTCACATCGAATACCAGAGGGAAGCTGGGTCGGAGGGAATCGAGCTTGTAATGTGGCTGATCATGCGTGGTGCTATGGATGCAAAGGTTCGTGAAATACATCGGCACTACCACGTGCCCGCCTCAAGCACCGCGGTCGGACATCTTATTCTGGAAAACGCAGACTGAGTTGGATTGTGCAAAGTGAATCTTATCCCACTGCTCGCGCCTGGATTGAGGTCGCCAAAAGGGCAGACGTAATCCAGCGCAGCCTCAAGGTGTCTTTGTTGGTCGGGACCATTCTGGTGGCGATCAACCAGGGCAATTTGTTGTTAAACGGCGCCTTGTCATCGGACCTGTTTTGGAAGATTCCGCTAACGTATTGTGTTCCCTACGCTGTGTCGACGTATGCGGCCGTTGACGCAATTTTGTCGAGAGAGTAAACGTCATGTCTATTGTTGTCACAAACGTTGATCGGTCCGCTCAGCATTTATCTGCCGAGTTTGCAGAAATTGGTGTCGCCACAGCGTATGAAGCTCAGGCGCGAGTAGGGCTACTCGACGCTCATCTCCGCCCGATTTATCGATCGGCCTCGATTGCCGGCACGGCAGTAACCTGTGAGGTGGCTCCTGGCGATAACTGGATGATTCACGTTGCTGCAGAACAATGTCAGAAAGGTGATGTGCTGGTTGTGACGCCAACCAGCTTGTGCCACGACGGCTACTTTGGCGATCTGTTGGCAACGTCGTTGCAGGCACGCGGCGTTCGCGGCCTGATCATCAACGCCGGTGTTCGCGATATCGCGACGCTTGCCGATATGAAGTTTCCAGTGTGGTCGGCGGCCGTTTGTGCACAAGGTACGGTTAAAGAAACGATTGCGAACGTGAATACAACGATCGTCTGTGCCGGTCAGACAATTGTTCCCGGCGACCTGATTGTTGCCGATGACGATGGTGTTGTTGTCATACGCAAGAATGAAGCCGATGCCGTGCTCAAAAAGTCGAAACAGCGACTCGTCAACGAAGAAGAGAAACGCAAGAGATTCGCGGCGGGTGAACTAGGGCTTGATGTCTACAATATGCGTGAGCGGCTTGCCCAAAAGGGATTGCGCTATGTCGAGTCAGAAGACTAAAAGCATGCAGTTGGCTGTCCCTACTGTCGTAATGCGCGGTGGCACCTCCAAGGGCCTCTATTTCCTTAAGGATGACTTGCCGCAAGATACTGCAGCGCGCGACCAACTGTTACTGGCGGCCATGGGGTCGCCCGATTCGCGTCAGATTGACGGCATGGGTGGTGCGCACCCGCTAACTAGCAAAGTTGCTGTTGTGTCACCGTCGCCAGATTCAGCTGCCGATGTTGACTATTTGTTCTTGCAGGTTTTTGTCGATAAGGCGCTGGTCAGCGATGGACAAAACTGCGGCAACCTCCTTGCAGGTGTCGGGCCTTTCGCCATTGAAAAGGGCCTGGTGGCCGCCGCCGCAAACGACACCACGATCCGTATTCGCATGTTGAATTCCGGGGGTATCGCTGTTGCCCAGGTCAAAACGCCGGGAGGACTAGTTGCTTACGAAGGTGAAGCCGCTATTGATGGGGTTCCGGGAACCGCGTCCCCGATCATGATCGACTTCGCGGACGTTGCGGGCTCGAGCTGTGGCGCGCTACTCCCTACGGGCAATACGGTAGACGAGATCGACGGCATTAGGGTTACTTGTGTCGACAATGGCATGCCGGTTGTCCTGGTTCGAGCTTCTGATTTAGGCAAAACAGGGTATGAGGCGCCGCACGAACTCGAGGCGGACGTGTCTGTGAAGGCACGCATCGAATCAATCCGGCTTCGGGCAGGACCGCTAATGCGCCTGGGTGATGTCTCGTCGAAAACAGTGCCGAAGATGAGCCTCATTGCGCCCGCGAGGCAAGGGGGGGCGGTCGCCACACGCACGTTTATTCCCCATCGCGTGCACCAATCAATTGGTGTTCTCGGTGCGGCGAGCATCGCGGCAGCTTGTTGTATCCCAGGCAGCATCGCAGATGGTGTCACAGACATAGTCAGTGGCGGGGTAGTGGACGTCGAACACCCAAGCGGGCGATTCACAGTTGATATTGAAGTATCAGGGCATGGCAGCACGTTGAAAGTCGTTCGCTCGGCGCTACTTCGCACGGCACGAAAACTTATGGATGGCAACGTCTACGTGCCTAAAGGGAGCGCACAATGCTGATTATCGATTGCCACGGCCACTACACAACAGCGCCAGCGGCACACCAGGATTTTCGCAAGGCGCAGCTTGAGCATCTTGAGAATCCATCTATGGAACCGCCGGCACCGGGATCTATCAGTGATGATCAAATTCGGGACACGATCGAGCAAAACCAACTCAGACTTTTGCGTGAACGTGGCGCTGACCTGACGATCTTTTCCCCGCGTGCCTCTGCCATGGCGCATCACGTTGGCGATACAGATACGTCAATGCGATGGGCGCGCGCAAATAACGATTTGATCCGGCGTGTCGTGGATCTGTACCCGGAAAATTTCGTTGGTGGTGCACAGCTTCCACAAGTGGCGGGCGAATCGTTGGATGGCCCGGTCGAAGAACTGGAGCGAGCAATTAATGAGCTGGGGTTTGTCGGCTGCAACTTGAGTCCAGACCCGTCCGGCGGTCACTGGACGTCACCGCCGCTAACGGACCGTTACTGGTACCCGATCTATGAGAAGCTTGTTGAGCTCGATGCGCCTGCGATGATCCACGTATCAGCGAGCTGCAATCCGTGCTTTCATGCAACCGGCGCGCACTATATGAATGCCGACACGACGGCATTCATGCAGTTGCTTCAAGGCAACTTGTTCGCAGACTTCCCTGAGCTGCGGATGATCATTCCTCATGGTGGCGGCGCCGTGCCGTACCATTGGGGGCGTTATCGGGGATTGGCCGATATGCTCAAGCAGCCGGATTTGTCGGTGCATCTGATGAAGAACATCTTCTTCGACACTTGCGTATACCACCAACCCGGAATCGACCTGTTGTTTGAGGTAATCGATGTCGACAATGTTTTATTCGCATCTGAAATGGTCGGTGCAGTACGAGGTATCGACCCGCAGACGGGCTATTATTTCGATGACACAAAGCGCTACGTGGATGCGCTTGACATAAATGACGAAGATCGAAGGAAGGTCTTTGAGTTGAATGCGCGCCGCGTTTATCCGCGACTGGATTCCATTTTGACAGGTCAGGGGCGATGAGCGAACAGTCGTTCAAAATGGATGACGGGTGGCTGGAATTTCACCCCAGTCCGTCGCGTCCCGTATTCAATGTACCGCCGGGCAGCGTCGATGCACATTGTCATGTATTTGGTCCGGGATGCGTCTTTCCGTATGCGCCGGGTCGCAAGTACACGCCTTGCGATGCAGCGAAAGAAAAGCTCTGGGCGTTAAGAGACCATCTGGGGTTCGAACGCAACGTTATTGTACAAGCGACCTGTCATGGCGCCGATAACCGTGCACTTGTGGACGCCATTGTTCACTCTGATGGTCGGGCCCGCGGCGTTGCGACCGTAAAACGAGA
>CAYGSQ010000034.1:0-14327 GCA_964352435.1 uncultured Gammaproteobacteria bacterium
GCGCAGATTCGATTGACATGTGAGCAAATCCGGAAATCGGCAGCCAGGCGGGCCCCGGAGACACTGGCTCCAGGACCCGCTCCAGCTACCTTTTCGTTTGCCCCCATATTTACTACCAGAAGCTCACGCAAATCGGCTCACAATCTTCAGACCAGTGCGCTGCGTGTACTGGCATATCGCGCCCCACCAGTGTGCAAACGCGCCAGGTTTTTCGAACCGCCCGCTGATATTTGCCGGCATCTGGCGCCATTGAACGCCTGTGGTAAGGTCGCTCAGCGCCCGCCCAACGGGCAAATCGTGAGCTGCCGATGCACCTGCTAGAGAACCCAATCCGCTCCGAAGAACTGCTGGCGAAAACCGTGGATATCGCTCACCGTTTTTACGCCTCATCGTCCGAGCCTTTACGTCACAAAGACCTTATTGCTGCTGCCGAGCGCAGGGGCGATCACGCGCTGGTTCAGGCGTATCATGATCACTCACTGGGCTATGCGGATAACGGTGGCACCCGTGATCTGCGCCATGAAATCGCCACGCTTTATGGCCCCAAAATTGGCGCCGACAATGTGGTCGTATTCCCGGGCGCCCAAACCGGTATGACGCTAACCGCACAAGCGCTGCTGCACGTTGGCGATCACGCCATCATCGTCACGCCCAGCTACCAGTCTTTGGAGGAAGGTGCGAAGCTTGCCGGCTGCGATATCACGCGCGTCGCCCTGTCGCCCGCTAGCGGCTGGCAACTGGACGTTGCCGCCGTCGACGCGGCAATCAGACCGAACACCCAATACATTGCACTCAACGATCCGCACAATCCATCGGGCGCGTTGATGAGCTATGCGACCAAGCAAGCCCTTGTGGCGCTGGCTGAAAAGCACAACATTTTGATCTTCAGTGACGAAGTCTACCGACTGCTGGAGCTGGACTCCGCCGACCGCTCGCCCTCGATGGCAGACCTGTCCAACAACGCCATCGCGCTTGGCACGATGTCAAAACCCTGGGGCGCAGGCGGCACCGGCATAGGATGGGTCGCGAGTCAGGATCGGGCGGTGTGCGACAAGCTACGCAAGGCACAGCATATCTATGCCGTGTGTTTTTCTCGTGCCGGCGAGCTACAGGCCATGATGGCGTTGCGCGCATCGGATGACATTGTTGGCAAGAATGTCCAGATCATTAAGGACAACCTACAATTGCTTGACCGCTACTTCGACGCCAATGCAGATCTGTTTGAATGGGTGCGCCCCACCGCAGGCGGCACCGGCTTTGTGAAATTCAAGGGCCCCATTACCGCTGACGAACTGGCGGCCCAGTTACTGGAACGCGAGATTCTGGTGTTCCCCCCGTCAATTTTCGATTGTGAACCGTCGCTTGAACAGCACTTCCGCATTGGCTTCAGCCGCACCACCATGCCTGCGGCTTTGGAAGCGTTTGGCGCATTTATCGACGAGCAGCGCGCTGCGTGGCAAAACACGTGATCATTCTGGAGACGGTTGACGAGTTACGAGCGCATCTGAGCCCGGCGGAAGACGCGGCCTACCTGGGTGACGGCTGGCATAAGCGGGCCAGCGCGCCGGCAACGTGCCACGTGACCACCGACGAAATAACCATGAGATTTGAAACGCCGGCGCAGGGCGTCTTGAATATTCGAGGTGGCTATGAGGCAGGTGAACAGCACTTCGTCATCAAACTCGCCAGCGAGTTGGCGAGTGAGGGCGCCGGCCAATCCGTGCGCCGAAAATTGACCCTGTTGGGGGATGCTTACAGCGGTGTAATCGTCGCCATGCTGTTAGATAGTGGCGGCAATACTGTCCCCGATAAAACGATCCCGCAACTCGATTGGGCACAGATACAGGACTGCCTGAACGCCACAGGCGAAGAGACTGTCTGGCAGCTGCAACGCGAGGGTTTTAGCGCCTTTAGTGCGGGTCACGTGACGATTCCGCCCGTGATCTATATGCAGTTTGAGGGCCGTGGTGACCTGCACCTGAAAGGGGCGCATGAAAAGAACGGCGACATTTATGTGTTCAAGATCGCCACGGCGTTTCCCGGCAATGCCGGGCATGGCCTGCCACCCTCACAGGGACTGATGATGGCGTTTGACGCCAGGACGGGGACGCCGCTTGTCGTTCTAAAAGATGAAGGCCACCTTACGGATCTGCGTACGGCCATCGCGGGCCGCAATGCCGCCTACTCGCTAATGCCTGACCACGAACTCACCGGCATTGGCGTTTTGGGCACGGGTGTTCAGGCACGGCTGCAAGTTGCGTTGCTCAAAAACCTGTACCCCAAGTGCCGTCGACTGACGGTATGGGGGCGAACGCCATCAAAGGTCGCCGCCTACGCGAACGAAATGACCGCGAGCGGCTGGGATGTGACGACGGCTGACAGCCCACGCCATGTGGCGGACCGGTCAAACCTGATCATCACCACCACCGCGTCCAGATCGGCACTGTTGGACGCGCAGGACGTCACCAATCCAAATACACTCATCATCGCCATTGGCGCCGACATGCCGGGCAAGATCGAACTCACCGCCGCGCTTTTACGCAACGCCGATACCCTACTGATCGACTCCATTGTGCAGGGCAAAGATCATGGCAACGCGGCAATCGCCATTGAAGAGGGCGTGATCGCCGAGTCGGATGTGCAGGAGTACGGTGCCTTTCTAAACGATCCTCCGGCAATGAACGGTGCGCTGAGAATTTTCCTGTCGTCAGGCATTGGCGTTCAGGACCTCAAGATTGTGCAAGCGGTTATCGCGAGCTGCGTAAAATGACTACTAAAAAAACGGAGAGCTGATCATGTCAGAGCGAGTACCGGATTTTGACGACATCAAGGTCGCCGAAATTTTTCGCGACCTCTATCGATTGGAAGGAACAATCACGCCACTGGTTTCCTACGAAGATCAAAATGTCCGCATAAAGACACCAACTGCCAGTTTTGTGCTGAAAATCGCCAATACGAAATGGTCGCTTGAGTTTCTCAGGATGCAGACGGACGTCCTCGGTTTTTTGCAAACCAACGCACCCAAACTGAAATTTCCAAGCGTAGTGGCAACCGTCAATGGCCAGAACATCGCCACGGTCGACGGTTTTTCCGTGCGTCTGCTGACTTATCTCGAAGGCGATCTGTTTACCAACACGCAACGGACCCCGGCGCTGTACCATGATGTGGGCCGGTTCATGGGTGCTTTCACCCGCGCCATGCAGAGTTTTGCACTTCCGATAGCCGATGGATCCGACAAACTGTGGAAGCTTGACAATGTGTTGGCGTGCAGGCCCTATCTGCCCGACGTTATCGATGAAGAAACGCGCGATCGCATTGATCGGATCTATGTTGCTTACGAAAGGAACACGCTGCCAAAAGTGGCTCACTTGCGTAAGAGCGTGATTCACGGCGATGCCAATGAACAAAATTTCCTGGTCGATCCCAAGCAGCCCGAAAAGATATCCGGTTTAATCGATTTTGGCGAAATGCAAATGTCCAGCCTGGTCAATGATCTGGCCATCGCATTGGCGTATGGGCTGCTTGATGAAGACGATATTGGCGTGGCATCCAGCAAGATGATCGAGGGCTACGAAAGCGAATTTGAGCTCGAGAACGTCGAGCGCGAAATACTCCATGAGCTGATGGCCATGCGGCTGGTCGCCAGCATTACCCTGTCATCGCGCGCGGCCAAAGAACACGCTGACAACGAATACATTGTGATCGCCCAGAAGCCGGCCCAGGTGCTGCTGCGAAAACTCGAAGAACAGAAATACATATTGGCCTGAGGTGAACAACATGACGTTCCAGGAACCATGGTCAAAAAAGCACAAGGCCGTCACCCGCGGCACACCGTTCAGTCTTTCCAATTCATTTGTCGAGCCGCTGACCAATGACGAGCTGATCCAGCGATCGCTTGCACGCGGCGATCATGGGATTGTGGAAGATTTTCACAAGCATTCGCTGGCCTATACGCCCAACGGCGGCAGCCTGGATCTGCGCCAACAGATTGCCGGGTTCTACGGCCCCAAGATCACGGCAGACAATGTCGTTGTATTCGCCGGTGGGCAGGTCGCACTCCAAACCGCCGCGTTCGCTCTACTCGACCGCGACAGTCACTCGATTGTTTTCACGCCCGGTTACCAGTCCGTTGTGCAGGCACCCGTGCACGCCGGCAGCGCGGTGACGCAGATCCCGCTATGCCCGGAAAAAAACTGGCAGATAGACCCCGCAGCCGTCGAAGCGGCGGTGCAGGACAATACGCGGTACATGGTCATCAATGAACCGTACAACCCGGCGGGCACGTTGATGGATCATGGACTGCAGCAAGCGCTGCGGGACATCGCTGAGCGTCACAACATCTATCTGATGTCGGACGAGGTTTACCGTCTGCTCGAGCATGATGCGAACAGCCAACTTCCCGCAATGGCCGATCTTTATGGCAAGGGAATCAGCGCGTGCACAATGTCCAAACCGTGGGGCGGCTGCGGCATTTCCATTGGCTGGCTTGCTTTTCAGGACGAGACGCTCAGGCAAAAGCTCATTGATGTGCAGTATTTTGGTACCGCCTGCCCCAGCCGTGCGAGTGAGATTCAAGCATTGATGACCTTACGTGATAGCGCATCAATTGTTGCGGACCGATTGCAAATCATCCGGCGCAACCTTGCCCTGTTGGATAATTTCTTCGAGCTGTATAGCGAGCTGTTCGAATGGGTTCGGCCACAGGCTGGCGCAATCGCGTTTGTAAAATTCAAAGGTCCGCTGAGCGCTGCCGAGCTTGGCAGCCAATTGGCGCAATCGGGCATTTCTATTAAGCCTGCGTATGTGTTTACCGGTAACACCTCGAGTCATCAACAATACTTTCGAATTGGCTTCGGGGAAGCCGCCATGCCCAGGGCATTGGATGCGCTGGTCGAATTCATCAAGCAGAACCTGCTTTAAGGGTTCCGTCTTGCCCTTGATTCTAATCGACAACGAGCTGTCGGCCTATCGCATGTCGATGACGGTCTCAGGCGAACGGATGCACGCAAATGACGTTTTCCTGCCTCGCCAACGCCGGTGTGTGCCGCAAGACCGTGTCGCGAACGTCGATCAATTGTCGTAAGGTCATACTGTCTTTTTCGAGGATGTGCGATTGACAACGGATCAAGTACTGCTGTTCGGACTCTTGTTCTGCGTATTCGTGTTTCTGGTCTGGGGCCGATGGCGCTACGACGTCGTGGCCTTCATCGCTCTGCTTATTGCGATTTTGACCGGAGTGGTGCCGAAAGAGCAGGCATTCTCCGGGTTCGGTCATCCCGCTACCGTCATCATCGCGCTGGTTCTGATCGTCAGCCGCGGGCTATCCAATTCCGGCGCCATCGAACTGGTCGCAAGATATCTGGTCGATTCGTCGCGCAAACTCTCTACCCATATCAGCATCATGGCCGGACTGGCCGCCGCGCTCTCTGCGTTGATGAACAACGTGGCCGCTCTGGCCCTGTTGATGCCGGTTGACATGCAGGCCGCAAAAAAGGCCGGCCGCACGCCATCGCTTTCGCTCATGCCGCTGTCTTTTGCATCGATTCTTGGGGGCATGATTACGCTCATCGGTACGCCGCCCAATATCGTTATCGCTGAATTCCGTGGCGAAGCACTCGGCGAACCGTACCGCATGTTCGATTTCGCGCCCGTTGGCCTGGCCTGCGCGATCGTGGGTGTCGTCTACGTCGCGACGATCGGTTGGCGACTATTGCCGCGCGAACGCCACGCGGCCGATGCTGGCAAGGAGTTGTTTGAACTGGCGGACTACATTGCCGAGGTTCGCGTCACCGAAACGTCGCCGGCGATTGGCAAGCGTGTGCGCGATCTGGATGAGCAGGCGCTCAAAAGCGATGTGGAAATCATCGGCCTTATTCGGGCTGGACGACGGCTGCCCGGTCTGGCCCGGGTCGCCGAAGTAAAAGCGGACGACATTCTTGTATTGGAGGCCAGCCCTGACAGCCTGGAAGAGGCGTTGGGCGCGCTGAAGCTCGAATACATCGGTAAAGGTGAGGGCCTGCTGAGTAGCGATGATCTCGTGCTGAATGAAGTCGTGGTTCAGGAATCGTCGCAGCTGGCCGGGCGCACAGCGATGTCGCTGCGTCTGTTGTATCGCTATCGTGTCGCCCTGGTCGGTGTATCGCGACAGGGCAAGCGATTCCGGGATGACGTTCGCAAGCTGCGGCTGAGAGCGGGAGACGTGCTGCTGCTGTTGGGCGCGGATGACCGGCTAACCGACGTTACTGGCCGCCTCGGTCTGTTGCCACTGGCCGATCGAGGGCAACGTGTCATCCAGCGGGACAAGGCCTGGTGGGCCGTCGGTATTTTTGCCACGGCAATCATCGTGGCGAGTTTTGGCCTGGTCTATTTGCCAATCGCATTGGGCTGCGCGGCGGCGTTTTATGTGTTGTTCAACATCGTCCCTGTGCGTGACCTCTATACCTCCATCGAGTGGCCTGTGATTGTGTTGCTCGGCGCGATGATCCCGATCGGCGGCGCGCTGCAGTCGACCGGGGGCACGGCGCTGATCGCGGGCGGTATTGTGGATATATCCGCGGGCTTTTCACCGGTCGTGGTTTTGACATTACTGGTCGTTGTCACAATGACGCTATCCGATGTGATGAACAACACGGCAACAGCGGTGATTGCCGCACCCATTGCCGTGGAAATAGCATCACGTTTGAGCGTCAATCCAGACCCGTTTCTGATGGGTGTCGCTGTCGCCGCATCCTGCGCATTTTTGACCCCGATCGGACACAAAAACAATACGCTGATCATGGGTCCAGGTGGCTACCGTTTTGGCGACTACTGGCGCATGGGGCTGCCGCTGGAAATCTTGATTGTGGTGGTGTCGGTGCCGGCGATTCTGTACTTTTGGCCGATGTAGCAGCGACCGAAAAGGTTGCCGGTGACCGCTTGTCACCCGAACTACGTAAGGGAGCAGCAACCCGTACCAGGCGCCGTTAATTTTGTGAATTCCTTATAGCAGACCCGAATGGCGTCACCCCCACGCTTTTGCGCCAGCTTGGCGTTGGCGTGCTCGACCAGGATGCGGCGCATCAGGCGCGCCAACAATGCGTAGAAGTGATGCCATCGCGGCTGGAAGCCACGTCTACCGTCTTTTCAATCATGTGTTCGGCGGAGTTTCGCGTCTAACAGACGAACGCAAAATACATATGGGGTAAATCACTGAGGTTTGCTGCTTAGACTAAGTAGAGCCTGGAATCGAAAAACAAAAGTGAGTGAATCGTGCAAAGTAAAATCAAGTTCTGTCTCGTTGGCGCGCTAGTGGCCAGCCTGGCGGCTCCGTTAGCGACGGCCGACACCGCCGTCCCCAGCGACTTCAATGGCGACGGCTACTCTGATCTTCTGATTGGCGTTCCAGGAAGAATAGTCAACGGCAACATTGTCTTAGATAACGATGAGGGCGCGGCGTTCGCCGTCTACAGCAACGGCAACACCCTTTCATTCTCCGGCGCGGACTACTGGCACCAAAGCAGCAGCGGTATCGGCGGCGGCGCAGAAAAGAACGACTTCTTTGGTCAGGCGCTGGCAACGGGCGACTTCGATAACGACGGCTACTCGGATGCCGTCTTTGGTGTGCCAGGGGAAAACATCGGTTCCGGCATATTTGGCCTGGACGCCGGCATGATTAACGTCATCTACGGTTCGTCAAGCGGACTGACCTCGTCGGGCTCCGAGACATTCCATCAAGATAGCAGCGGCGCTATGGGTGACGCGGAGTCGGGCGACAAGTTCGGCAGCGCGCTGGCCGTCGGGGATTTCGATGCCGATGGCTATGACGACCTGGCGGTTGGGGTTCCGGGCGAGGAAATCGACCCCGGCCCTGAGGGGGGCGGTCTGGTCCACGTGTTTTACGGTAACGGTGGTGGCGTGTCGACGCGTGATCAACATTGGTATCAGGAAAATACCGGCGATGGAACCGAGTCAGAGCGCGACGATGAGTTTGGCACCACACTCGCGACCGGTGACTTCGATGGCGACGGCTACGACGATCTGGCCATCGGTTCACCGCGTGAAGATATCGGTAATGAAAACGACGCCGGCATGGTCACGGTGCTCTACGGTCGCTCATCGGGCTTGTCCAACGCCGGCGACCAGGAGTGGTTTCAGGACAGTCCCGGAATCGAGGGTGGGTCAGAAACCAACGACTTCTTTGGCGGCGCTCTGGCGGCGGGCGATTTCGACAATGACGGCTATGACGATCTGGCGATCGGCGTCCCGGAGGAAAATCTCGACAACGACGTCAACGCCGGCGCCGTTCAAGTGCTGTTCGGCAGCTCCGGCGGGCTGACCAGCCGAGATCGCTTCATTGATCTGGATGACGCAACCATGCGGTACGCCCCTGCAGATGGCGACCGATTTGGGAGCGCGTTGGCCGTGGGCGACTTTGACGGCGATGGCGTCGACGATCTGGCGGCCAGCGCGCCAAACAAGGACGACGAACGGGGATTCGGCTGCGGCATGGTGTGGATCATGAAATACGACCGCAGCGATGAGCGCTTCGAACAGATTGCGATTTTGCCGGGTCAGGGTTGCCTGACGCTCCTCACAGACGGGGAGTATTTCGGGGCCTCACTCACCGCACTCGACATCAACGGTGACGGCATCAGCGACCTGGCCGTTGGCGCGCCTAACGGACAGGGTTCGACGTCAACGCGTGCCGGCAAGGTCTACTACTACCTCGGACCGGTCAATATTCTCAATTACTACGACACCGTGCAGCAGGATCGTCTGTGCTGCACCGACCCTGCGAGTGCCGATGACTTTGGCTCAGCGCTGCCGGGCTCATCATGGCGGGATCGGTAATGAACATGTGGAACACAATAATGAAAATGATTGGCGTCCGACTGCTTGCCGCAACCTGTCTTCTGGTTGCGCCCATGAGTTTTGCGAACGTGGACGAAGTGGTTGTCACCATCTACTTTGCCGGAACGAACCTCGACAGCAGCATGTGGGATCCAAACGACAGTCCTTACGGCCGTTCTGAAACCATCGCCACGCTGTATCGTGCGCAGGAAAATCAAGCTCATCATCACAAGGGCATCGTTAACGGCATTGATCAGAGTTTTAACGGCGATCCCTTCCAGCCTAATTGGAACGCACAGCTAAATTCAGCCGAGAGTATTTTCGACAATCGTCCGGCCTGCAGCGGTCAATGTGTCATTCTCAATCTGGTCGGCTTTAGCCGCGGTGCCGTCTCCACCATGCACACCGCGCGCAAGATGGTGGACGACATTGATGTCGACAACGTCATCAAGAAAATCAATATATTCGCTATGGACCCGGTGCCGGGCGACGGGTTGCTGGTCACCGGCATTGTCGGCACCAACTTCCGCTTACCGGCGATCGCCGACTACATTGGCTTCTATGCCAACGACGAGCGCTCGGTGGGCTTTGCCCCGATCATTCCTCAAAGTTCAGGTAACGATCACGTTGACTTCTTTCGCGTACCGGGCGCCCACAACACGATGATTGGCAGTGCGTTCAAAAACGGGCACCGGGATTCGCATGACGATGATGTCGGGCGTCTGGATCCACTGCCGCGCACGCTCAGGATTGTCGCAATGGAGTTGCTGGCGTCCGCTGCCTGGGGCCACGTGCGTTTCAACCCGGACGTACACAGCGGTCTCAACCTGGACTGGACCGGTGGCGAAACCGACATCGAGGCATTGCGTCAACGGTTCATCAATAACAACCTCGCGCCCATCTTCGAGTCGTATTACGGATTCATGCGTGAGTTCAGTCTGGTCGCACCGCTCAGTGTTGATCTGCGCGAAGGCTGGACCGGTAGCAAT
Source organism: uncultured Gammaproteobacteria bacterium (assembly GCA_964352435.1). Classification (GTDB taxonomy): domain Bacteria; phylum Pseudomonadota; class Gammaproteobacteria; order Steroidobacterales; family JBCCMA01; genus JBCCMA01. The sequence continues at coordinate 9,819 of CAYGSQ010000034.1, forward strand.
TGCGTCGCGGCGGGCACGGCTGACAAGGCCCGGCTGTCGGAACGATGCGTATATACCGGTGGTTACAACGTGGCGCTCCCGCTCGGGCAATCGGATGGCCCGATCGATGAGGTTGCTTCACTGAAATGGCTCAATGCACAGGAGAGCGGCGACTACCTGCTGTGGACGTTGATCGAAGAGCGTGGTTTCCTGGACACCGACGCCGATGGTGTCGATTACAGTCTCGACAATTGTCGTGCAATAGCCAACGCGGATCAGCGTGACACGGATAACGACGGCATTGGCAATGTGTGCGATGCCGATCTAAACAACGACTGCATCGTCAACGCCGTCGATCTGGGTTTGTTCCGGTTGCGCTTTTTCTCAAACGATCCCGATGCCGATTTCAATGGTGACGGCGTGGTCAATGCCGTGGATCTGGGGCAGCTCCGACTGGCGTTTTTCACGGCGCCGGGACCCAGCGCAACGGGCTGCGCGGTAAGGTAGCCGTTTCTATATCCCTCAGCGCGAGGTTATCCTTGGCGCATCCTGGTTTGTTGCCAGAGTGTTTTTGGGAGACAGGCATGCGCTATGCTTGAACATCGATCAAGGCGAACATGTTATGCCAGCGCCCTTCCAGCGGACCATCGGGTTGAGGGCTGACCCAATCAACCACCTTGTCTGCAACGACCGATTTTGCTCAAGTGTTTCTTCAGAAAGAGTGATGCACGCTGAACTGCAGCTGCCCCTTTTCAACACCGTTGCTGTGCTGGTACATGTAACCGCCCTGCAGCTTGAGATTGTTTGCCATGCTATAGCCCAGTGCCGCATACGTACGATTGCGGTCATACGCATCGACCGTGCGCCCGGAGCCGATGTCGCGCTCCCCGTTGATAAACAGCTCGTTATAGAACGCCAGGTAGATAGCGCCTTCGCTCAGATCGGGTTGGTTGAGCGGGATGTCGGCGAACAGCATGTAGCGAAAACGGCTACGAAAATCCTGATTGTTGACCCAGCGCTGCTCAAGGCGAAACCGGTGCCGAAGGAAGAGTCGCTCGCCGACCTTGTGGGGTACCAACGCCTCCTGGTAAATCCGTTTCTCGTGGTTCGTATCGTCGCCGCTGCCAAATTCGCCGGACGTTATGCTGGCGTACCCAAGCGTGAGAAGCACATTGGTGTTTTGCGGTCGGTAAGTTAGACCGCTACGCAAAAGAAGCTGCTCCAGATCGCCGCCCAGATCCCAGTTTCGATACTGGACATCACCCTGTAATCCAAAGCGACTGTCATCGAATGAGTGGCCAAAAAAGTACATATACCAGGCACCGACCTGATCCTCGTCAACCTGAGCGGAAGCGGGGGCGACGGCGCCCAGAGCGAACAGAAGTACAACGATCAGGCGATAGCGCATTTTTTCGAACCTTGCGGTGGCAGCTTGGGGTGGAAAATCAGGCGGCAGAGCTTAGCAAAGTCTTGGTGAACAGTGCAGACCTTTGGACCTTGATAGTCGCTAGTGTTCCGGATTGACCCCGGGATGGATTTCTGCGCGCCTTTGCGGGCAAACCAATAGTTCGATTTTCTCGATGCAATACTATCGAAAAAGCGAATATTCCCGAACCCGCCTGATTGCCCATAATGGCGTCCAGCGCCGGGGCGATGGGCAATTAACAGGCGTGTACCTGCATCGCACTATTGACGGCCTGCCCCGTCGTGGCTTTCGAGGGATTTTTCACAGGATCACTCGCTCACCGTACCGAGACTTGCGGGACCACACGGATGGAATACTCATCGGCCGTAGAGAATATGCGCCGGGTTCAATACACTTCCGCTACTATGCAACGATGCTGCCGACAGCCCGTCGCAACATCCAAATATCGACCAGGAGTAAAACCAAGTGCGTACACACGATAAGACCAGCCAGAGCGAGCTAACCCCAGCGGATGCGTTAGAGATCCTTAAAGAGGGCAACACTCGATTCTGCGCGAACCTCAAGGCAAACCGGAATCTGCTGCAACAGGTCAACGAAACCCGCGAGGGACAATGGCCCTTTGCTGCGGTCCTGAGCTGCATCGACTCGCGCACCTCTGTCGAGCTCATCTTCGACCAGGGATTGGGCGACGTATTCAGTGCGCGCATTGCAGGCAACTTCGTCAATGAAGACATCCTGGGCAGCCTGGAGTTTGCCTGCGCCGTCGCCGGCGCGAAACTGGTCGTCGTTCTGGGTCACTCGGCATGTGGCGCGATCAAGGGCGCCTGTGATCACGTCGAACTGGGCCACCTGACGCAGATGCTGGCCAAGATAGGGCCTGCGGTGGACAGCGTTGCTTCAGGCTATAAGGGCGATGACTGCTCTTCGCAAAACGAAGAATTCGTCGAGGCGGTCGCCGCTGAAAACGTCAAGCGTGCCGTTAGCGGCATCGCCCAAAGAAGCACCGTGCTTCGGGATTTGCTGGACAAGGGCGACATCGACATCGTCGGCGGCATGTACGACGTGTCGAGCGGCGCGGTTGCTTTCATCGATTAGTAGAACGCAATCATTGTGGCACGCACCGGTCGCCGCCATGGCGGCCGGTGACGGCCTCAAATTGATCGTTCGAAGCCGGCGTCAGTCGCAGCGCTACGCAGGGGCATTCTGAACCCAGGCCTGGTTCGATCTTTGCCTGCGGCGGCGCGAGAATCAGAAGTCTTGCAAGCGACGTTCACTTTCGAAAATGCGCTCCTGATGGGTGAATGGGTCAGTGAAACGGATCGTCTTTGCGAGTAGTTGTAACGGCTTCGCATAATCTTCGCTCTTCTCAGGCATCACTTCAGGGTAGTAGGGGTCGTTAACAATCGGGCAACCGATTGACATCATGTGAACGCGAAGCTGATGTTGTCGCCCGGTAACCGGTTCAAGCTTATAGCGCGCCAGGTTGCCCTGAGTTTCGATGACATCCATCAGTGTTTCAGAGTTTACTTGTGCACCACTTTGTTCACGCATAATGAAAAACGGGTTTTCGCCAGACGCTATGTGACTGCGATGCGTATACGGAAAATCGCGTTCGGCCAACGGCGCAATCGCCTCGTAGCTTTTGTTGATCAATCGTTTTTGAAACAGGGATTGATACGCCCCACGAACCCTTGCATCACAGCTGAACAGCATGACGCCCGCAGTGTCCCGGTCCAGTCGATGAATCGGGCAGATCGCTTCATTTTGGTAACGATGCCTTAAGCGAGACAAAAGAGATTCGCGAATAAATCGTCCGGTAGGCGTCACGGGCACAAAATGCGGCTTGTCCACGACAATGATGCGCTCGTCTTTGAACAATACTTTTTCGTGGAACGGAATTTTCGGCTCGTCAGGTATTTCACGATAGTAGAAAATGTGAATGTCTGACTGATACGGACTGTCAGGGTTAAGCGTCTCACCCGTTTCGCTGACAATTTGTCCCAGTCGCATGCGCTCTTTTACGATGGCCTCTGAGAGAAACGGAAAACGCTCCAGGAAAAACTCAAGAACGGTTTTCCACTCAGGACTTTTTCCAGCGCCGTTTTCAGTACGGCCCGCTTTGGGCAGCCAGACACGACTCGCCGACACGCCGTGGCGCATCGGCAAGGGAGACTTTTTCTTGCCGGCGCGCCGGGGTCCGGTGCCGGCCAGCGTAGTTGTTTTGATTAACGTCATCCGTCCGGTATTTAATCATGCTCCTGTGCTACGGGCTACGTTTACCAGGTAAATATTGCGCCACTTCTGCCGACACAAAATCGAGTGGCACAGAGCCATTTTTCAGACAGACGTTATGGAACGCTTTGATATCGAACGCATCTCCCCATTTAGCTCTTTTCAAAAACGTTTCTTTGCAAACCCGAGCAAACTCACAAGTGCAACGCTGAAGAGCTGGACAGCAGCGGGAAGCGGTACCGCCGAAACCTCCACATTATTTAGATAAAATCATTCCAGCCGCTGCTCAATCCAAGAAATTCAAGCGTTGACACACTGCCGTCCGCGACAAAGCTCAGGGTGATCGGCATCCGCCCTGATTTCGCATGTTCGATTCGAAGACGACGCTTTGTGTAGTATTCAAAGCTGACCAGCTACCACGCCATTCGGTTTCAACCGCACGCGCGGATGAGCCCATTTTTTCGGAGCACCTTGATGCGCACCAGGATTTTTCTTTTGCGACCTTGCCTTATTGCCACGCTTTGCTTGGCGGGTATGAGCGTACCCTTCGCGGCCGCACAAGACGGCGTTGCCGGTCAAAGCACACATCACGATCAAAGTCGTCCAAAAATTGGTCTGGCTCTCAGTGGCGGCGGTGCACGAGGGGCCGCGCATATCGGTGTACTAAAAGTACTTGAAGAGAATCGCATCCCGGTCGACTACATTGCCGGCACCAGCATGGGATCAATCGTTGGGGCGCTCTATGCGACTGGCATGTCGCCGGACGACATCGGCGATGTTATCGACAGCATCGACTGGGCCGGCGTGTTCAGCGATCCAACGCCGCGCGAGGAGCGGTCCTTTCGACGCAAGCGCGATGCTGAATAATATCA
>CAYGSQ010000035.1:0-14160 GCA_964352435.1 uncultured Gammaproteobacteria bacterium
GGCAGCTTACTGATGCGGTCCGCCTCATCGCTGCTCATGACCAAAACCAGTCCAACCATCGCGTGCTGAAAACTGTGTGCGGGTACAAGAGGGCGATGCAGTCGCTGTTCGAACTCACGCAATGCCGCAAGTTGGCGTGTGGTGTAAGGCTGGTTTGTCGAACGGTGTTCAGCCACGCGCAGCGCGCGGCGCTGTGCCGGTGTCGCGCGTGCAGCGTCGAGGAGTACGGCGGGCGTTGCGTCAAGCTCAACGATCCAGTGAGTCGGCTCGGAGGCATAGGCGCTGGTACCAGGCACCGCGCACGTGACGAGAATCGCGAAAAGACCAACTGGAATGTGTATCAAGTAGCGCATAGCCGTTATCCCTGAAAGGCTTGAATAGAAGTCTATTCATCAAACTTAGCAGGAGAAGTAGGGCAGGTCACGCCTATTCGGTTGTCGCGCGGTCAAACAGGCGGCCGCTACAAAAACGGCCCGAGCATTGCTGCTCGGGCCGTCATCAGGCGCTAAGCGCTGCGGTGTTTACTGCACGTCGCAGATGCCACCTTGGCCAGATGGGCCCGGTGCGCTAAAGAACAGCGAACGCATGACACCCAGATCAATAACGTTCACGACACCGTTACCGTCGAAATCTGCATCCGCATCGTTCGTGAAGAACACGAGACGGAACAAGCCCAGATCGACGAAGTTCGCCACGCAATCGTTGTTCAAATCAGCGTCGCAAGCGTTGCCGTAGCCGTCGCCATCGCTATCACGCTGGGGAGCATTGACCACGTCGACGCAGTTGTCGACGTCATCGGCAATACCGTCACCATCCGCATCGGCAATCATCGAATCGCCAAAGGTGATGTTGTCGTACACGACGCCGCTAGGCGCAAAGCTCGATGTGGTGCTCTCGAAACCAAACTGCAGAATCTGACCAACCAGATCCGCGCTGATGGTCAGTTCAAGTGAGAAGCTGCCCCAGGTTGCAGGCAGCGTGTCAGTCTGCTGTGTAATCAGGTTGGTGGTGAAGAAACCAGCATTCGGGTCGAGCGTTTTGAGGAAGGCATTGGCGGTCGTCGGCGCGACCAGGTCGCCAAGCTTGGCATCAAAAGTGAACGTGTAGGTGGAACCTACGTCGGCCAGGCCAATACGCTGCTCTTGAAACACAGACGAGTTAATCACGAAGCCGTTGTTATGGTCGGCGTTATTGTAATCGTTGAAGATCACGATCTGCTGATTGCCCTGATCCGGACCGCCTTCGCCCACGCCGACGTTAGAGAAGCCACCTGAGCCGTTCGGTGCGGGAAATGTTCCGTAGCCGTACAGGTAGTTGATACCGGTAGCATCGAAAACGTTACCGAAAACAACCCAGTTGTCATCGGACAGTGCAGTTGGCGACATGGCGTCCAGGTTTTCAAAGTCCTGAGCGTAAGGCTCAAGGGAAAGCACACTGACATCCATGTTGTCGTACACGATGCCTGACGCTTCGAAGTTCGAGGCGCGCGTGCCGAAACCGAACTGGATGAGCTGGCCCGCTTGAGCCGCGCCCACGGAAAAGTCGAGCGTGTAGGTTTCCCAGGTCGTCGGTGTAGCGGTCAGGTCAATTTCGACCAGGCTGGTGATCGAAAAGCCCGCATTCGGGTCGAGCGTCAATACGAACGCGCGGCCGGCGCTGGCACCCGCCAGATCGCCGAGTTTGGCGTCAAACGTAAAGCGATATGCGCCGGCATCGGCGGCCGTCAACGTGCGCTCCTGGAAGACCACCGTGTCATGAATGTTGCCGATGTTCTGATCGGTATTGTTGTAGTCGCTGAAGGTCACGAGTTGCTGTGCACCTTGATCAGGACCGCCTTCACCGACGGCGACGTTGGAAAATGCGCCTGAGCCGTTTGGTGCAGCAAATGCGCCGTAGTTGTACAGGAACGTGGTGCCGTCGGGCGCAAAGATATTTGCGAAGACCAGGAAGCCGGCATCGCCCAACGCGGCAGCATCCATGGCATCCAGGCTTTCGAAATCCTGCGAGTAAGTAATGGCGCCAGACGCCAGTGGTGCGGCGGCGGTGAGTGCCAGTGCCGCAAGCGACGCACCCAGGGTGGTTGTTCTCGGTTTGCTAAAAATTGAGCCAGACATAATCTCTCTCCGGACGTTGTAATTTACGTTGAATTTCCATTGTTTTCGTCAGATCCGTGGCACGTCCGTTGTGTCGGCTGATCCGTTATTGTTGGAAAATACTACCGTGCATTGGTCCTGCGTGTACGTTGTCAGGGACGATTGACCGCTCCAGCGCAATGTCCAGTGGACATAGGCATGACAGCGTTGTCAAAAACCCATTATTTTCAGGCAGTTCTACAGCGCGGCAATATTTGCGTTATGGATAATTTGACTGGGTCCACATTGGGCGCGGGACGAATCTGCGCAAAATCGGCGCTTTTGCCGATTGCCACGGGGGCCTCTACCCTGGCTGCGGTACCGGCAAGATGGCCGAAAATCGGTCGGCTGAGCTGAGGCAAATTCGCCCCACCCGCCACAACGGTCGCGATGGGCCGGGAGGCTGACGCTAGAATGGAATGTCGTCGTTCGAAATGGGTGGTTGTTCGTCCCACGGTGGCGGTTCCTCGCCACCCGCTTCCGCCGGGTTGCTGCCGCGATCAACGCGCCACGCTTTTACATCTGTGTACCAGCGGCCGTTGTATTCGCGACTCTCCAGATCAAAGTGAACGGTCAGTTCGTCACCTTCTGCAATTCGCAGCTGATCGATTTTGTCGCCCCAGACCATGAAGCAAACTTGCTTCGGATAATCGCCGGGAATTTCAATTACGTATTCCTGTTTGCGCCAGCCACCGCGCGAAGACGTGCCGGATTTTTCCGGGAGTACGTGGGTAATTTTGCCTGCCAATGCCAAACCGGATGCCACTGTGAATACCTCGTGTTTGATGAAAAATCACGCAAAGATAACATGCCCGGGCGCCTGAGGCGGCCCGGCGCTGCGGCCTTTCTCAATGCGTCAATCGCGGTAAACCGGCCACGTTTCTTTGCCGGCTCGCTCGCAGCCAGCCATTCAATTAGATCCATCTTGTGGCGCGCGTGAAAGCAATGTCGAGGCGATTCCGGTCACCGCCAACGCTTTTCAAACTGAGTTGGATGGCGCTATGACGCGGACGATCCGCATGGGCATACGATTGGGCTTGGGGCCTGTTCGAAATCAGAGGAAGGTAATCAACGGCAGGATCGAACTCGACAACCGCATCAGCGAGCTGAAGATGGGGATGCCCAAAATGCTCAGCGCGATCAGGCCGATGAAAAGCCATGATCCGTACGCGTTGTTAAACTCTGAATACTTGCGCGACAGACGCGGTGGCAGCAGCCACTCCATAATGTAGTGCCCATCCAATGGCCCCAGCGGGATCAGATTAAACAGCATCAGCAGCAGATTTATCTGCGCCAGGAAAATCAGAATTAGCTGGACGCCGTCCGAGCTCATGATGCCCGTGCCGCTGCGCTGGCCCAGTGCCAGCAGATTGACGGCGAGTATGGCGAGCAGCAGGTTCATGGCAGGCCCTGCAAAAGAAACCGCCGCACTGCCCCAGGTCTCACGCAACCGATTGGGGTTGACCGGTACCGGCTTGGCGTAGCCGAAACCCAGCATGACCACCATTAACAAACCCATCGGGTCGATGTGGACAACGGGGTTGAGCGTGAGCCGACCGGCTCGTTCAGCGGTGTCGTCGCCCAGCCATTTGGCACTGGCGGCGTGGCCGTACTCGTGACAGGTGAGGGAAAACACGATGGCGAACAGGATGAGCGCGAAAACGCCGTACTGCCCTTGCGAGAGTAATTGAAGCATGGCGCGATAGTAGATCAATATCGCGGGCAGCGTCGACTATAGTTGATGGCATGCAGCGTTTGCGCGAGACATCGTCTGCCTCAGTCGCAATCCTTATGTGCGCACGCGAGGCGCGCCGGATCGCATTACATCGATCGCGTGGCCGCAATCCTCTGCGCTCACGGTTCGCTCGCCGTGTGGATCGTTCACAGTAAACTGCTTTTTGTAGTAGTCGAAGAACCACGTGGGTCGTGTTACATCGACAGCCGTGGCGATGTACTCCAAGCCCTTGGGGTCGAACGCCGCAAGTGATTTCAATTCGTCAGACAATTGTTGAAGGCTTGAGGCCGGTAGCAAATAGGCCAGATAGTCGCCGACACTGAGCCTGGAAAAGTGGCGCATGAATAGCTCGCGATTCAGGAAGCCTGCACCGACCTCGTGTTCTGCGTAGCCAGGCATCGGCTGCGCCGCATCGACCAGCATGGCGCCGAGCATAGCGCTGTTAAACGACAGGTCGACGGTCATCCCCAGACGGCCCAGTTGTATAAAGGCTTGCTGCCACGCGGCGACATTGGGCCCGACAATAGGGAGCGCAGGCACGTCAGTGCGTGCCGGTATCGCCCCCAGTCCCCGACCTGCCGTATCAAGCAAACCCCAACCGATGAGCGGTATGCCCAGGCCCGCTCTGCCCGTCATTTCGTTTCGAATATGTCGAACCTGCCATTGCAAAGCGAAAGCGATGCAACCGAGTCGTGCGATGCGTGGCGCGGCGAAACTCGTGCCCGGCGCGCCCCCGCCTGGCGCGCCACCGTAGCTCACAAGGTCCGGCCCGCTGTTGGCTTTACCCGCCACGCCGCGCGACGAGTAATCGGCCAGTACTTCTCCGGCCGCATCGTCGGTCGCACCGACTCGCAAGATGCCCGGAACGCTGGCGGGGGCCCAACTATTCATTGTGTTATCGGCGCCGTCATTGCCAGCCGCGACGACGATCAGGTGGCTGATACGCAGTTGGCCCAGCGTCAGTAGTATGGGGTTGAAGGCGTTTTGCTGCATCTTTGGGCCAAGGCTAATGTTCAGCACAGCCATCCACGCTGGCGGCACTATGCGCTGTTCGGTCGGCGACGACGAAAACAGGGTCGGGTAGGTCTTGGCAGGGTAAAGGCCTCCGATATAGTCCGGATGTGGCAACTCGTTACCGTCTGCAATCACATTTTGCCACGCATAGCGTTGATGGGCGGTCTGTGACATCAGTGCGTCGAGGCCTGTAAATAATGCGCTGTACTCGCGTAACGCCAGCGTCATCGGTATGGCCGTGTAAAAATGCGGCAACGTACCGAGGGTGTTGACGTCGTCCAGCGTGCCTTCGACGATGGCAATGGGCAGAAAGTCGAATACTTTTGCGGTGGAAAACTGACGCGCGACGATTGCACGTGTTTCTAGAAGCGACTCGACTGCCGCGGGTCCGATTTCGGCTAGTTTAAACAGGCTATCGAGTACGACGCACCACGTTTGGGTCGCTTCCTGTGGTGGCGAAAACGATGCGGACGCGTCCACGTCCAAACGACCGTACCAGTCTGGTGTGTAGTCACTCATAAGCCTCCTATTCAGTTCGATGTCTGATGACGTCTGAACACAGCAGATTCTCGCATCTTTCCAAACAGGCGTGCGGCTTACATGAAACGGGTCATCGCAAGAAGGCTGCGCGGAACAGAAGCCCGTTGGCCCGAGTGAGTCAGGGGGCGACGGCTAGCCTGCATTGTTCACGACTTCATGAACAATGCAGGCTAGGGAGAGGTTTTGGCGGCGTCCAGTTTGTGCTTGAGAGGATCGGTAACGGTGCCTGGCACAATTGCGCCCGGGTGCTGGACAACTTGAGCGGCCAGTGCGTGCCCGAGGAGGGCGGCCTGCTCTGGGGCTTGTTCGGCCAATCGTGCAGCCATGTAGCCTGCGTTGAATGAATCACCGGCCGAGGTTGTGTCGACAACCGTATCTACCTGTACGGCAGGTACCTCGGTGATGGTATGGCCGTTGCTGATCAATGCGCCGTCTGCACCAACTTTCAACGCAATCTCGCCGCAGCCCCAATCACCAATTCGCTGCAATGTGGAATGCGCCGTGGCGTCGCCAAAAACGGCCAACTCGTCATCAAGCGTGGGCAGCGCAATGTCGGTGCAGCGATAGGCGTGCTCGAACGCTGTGGCTGCAGCTTTCGTTGACGGCCACAGTCTGGGCCGGTAGTTGTTGTCGAAAATAACTCGTCCGCCAGCGCGTCGATAGTCGGCCAAAAAATCGAACAGGTAGGTACGCGCTTGCCGATCAAGGATCGCAAGCGTAATCCCCGACAAATAGACATACGGGAACTTGGCCAAAGCGCCAAAGATGCGCTCCCGGTCCGCAGGTTCTGCCAGTAGTTGCCGAGCAGGTGCCTGGTCGCGCCAATAGAAAAAAGAGCGCTCTCCGTGTGCATCGGTATCGATCAGGTATAAACCGGGTACGGCACCCTTCACTCGGTCGACCAGCTCGCAATTTACGCCTTCCTGATGCCACAGCGATACGAGCCAGTCGCTGGTCGGGTCGTCGCCCATGGCCGATACGAAGTGTGGTGTGCACCCTAGCCGCGCCAGATACACGCAGAAATTCATCGCGTCGCCGCCGTAGCCCATTTGAGCCGACGCTCGCGCCTTTGTGGGCGCGAGCAATTCGGGCTTGATTTCGATCATGCTTTCGCCGATCGCTGCGATGTGTCTATTCATTAGTTCGAGTGGTCTTGATCAGGAGAAGTAGAGGCCACCATTGATGTCGACACTCGTGCCCGTAACAAAGCTGGCGGCATCAGACGCGAGATACGAGACAAGATCAGCCACCTCATCGGCTTTGCCTTCGCGTTGCAGTGGCGTCGAGCCGGCAACTTTTTCGCGAATGGCGTCAGGTGTAAATTGATCATGGAATGTCGTGCTGATCATGCCGGGGCAAACGCAATTGACGCGAATACCGGATGGTCCGAGTTCTTTGGCCATCGCCCGAGTGAACGTCATGACCGCGCCTTTCGCGGCCGAGTAGGCAGATGCGCCACCGCCGCCGCCGTCTCGACCAGCCAGTGAAGCCAGGTTGATCACCGCGCCGCCCTCACTCATCAATGGCACCAGATGGTGCATCGTCAGAAATGTGCTGGTCAAATTCAGGCGCATGACACCTTCGAGGAAATCGACATCCATTTGCGCTAACGGTTTGCGCGCCACCAGACCACCAACGTTGTTGACCAAAATATCAACACGGCCCCCGAACGCGTCGCGCGTGGTGTCTGCGAGCGCCGTAACATGCTCTGGCCGTGTCATGTCGCCCGCGGCCAGGATGCCCGTGCCGCCTGCTTTTTCGATGGCTGCAATCGTGTCTTCGCCTTGCTGCTTGTTATTGAAATAATTAACGACCACCTTCGCACCCTGGCTTGCCAGTTTGACGGAAATAGCGCGCCCAATGTCGCGCGATCCGCCGGTTACGACGGCAACTTTATTCTTGAGACTCATCAAACAACTCCATTTAGTGGATAAGAGGCGCCTGCCGGGGCGAGCCCGGTCAATGCGCCAATTTGGAAAACAGGATTTTTTGTTCTTGCGCTGGTTCTGCTGTGCCAGGGAGCGAAGCAACGCGTTCCATACACTCGACAATTTGCGCGAACCCTCGCCAATGCACTTTCCCACGCGGTGTCGCCAGGCCGTGCTTGCGCTTGGGGCGTGCATCATAGGACAGGGCTACGCAGACCGATTGACCATCGCGCAGATAGACGCTGATCAGGTCGCGCTTGTCGTCGCGTTGGTGCTCGAGCGCCGCAACGGGATTGAGGCTGTCGAGCGTATATTCACGTGCGCCGTTGTACTCGCCGTGGGTGGCGAGCACACTGACTACCGACAGGTCGGTGGTGGGCGCGTAACGTCGCAGAACGCCGGGTTCCGGGCGCAGGTTGAAGTTGGGATCGGTCGCGCCGACGCGGATCATGTGAGTATCAAACGTCTGGTTCGACAGCGTGCTTTGCGAATAAAAGCGGCGCTTGCCGAGCCATGTGATGGTGTCGGTTTCACGGGCCGCGCTGGCGTAGTGTCCCAGATCCCAAAGATGTTGGTAGCCGTCATCGGTGCCCAGCGCCGCCAGGCGGCTCGGGTCAGTTTTAACTGCTTCACGTGTGCTAACGGTCTGCCCGCGAAAGTAAACCGGTACGTCGAATTGCCGCGCTTCGTCGCTGCTGGCGCGCATCACATCAAGCACCAGGGGGTAGCCGGTAAGTTCGGCGTCGACCATGATCATGGTGCGATCAACGGTCGTGTTGGCGTAGGCGCCCGCTTCGCGTGCCGAGGCGATCTGCAAAGCGCCTTCAAGCGAGAAAAAATGTTGCTCCGTGGTGGATTGCTCCGCCGCTTTCGCGTCGCCGTCGAACTGGCTTGTCTGGTCGGCGACAAACGAATTGTGCGCCACGCTCTGCTTGGCCCAGCTGTTATTTTCCGGCAGGTAGTGGCCGCCGTTTTTTTGCACGATGTTAAGGAAGCGCGCCGCGCCGTAGTCGGTGACCACTTCTTCGCCGTCGTCGTAGTAAAGCCAGTTCAGGCGGTCAAAATGACCGTGGCCCAAACCGTGAGATGTAGCTTTGAATATCAGTGCCCGTCCTGTCTGTGCGTCGCCTTCGCGCATGACATTGAGCGCGCCACGGTCACCGTTCGGACCGTCGCGCAGGTGTTGGGACACGAACTCGAACGCCCTGCTGTCACCGTTCGCTTGCGCGGTCGCGTAGTGCAAAGCGTCCTTGGTCAGAACCAGCGACTGATCGGCCCCGATCAGCGATAGATAGCTCGGGTCACTTGTTTTGGCATAGGCAATTGGAATGGCGTAATCCAGTTCAATGGTATCGAGGCCCTTGTCCTTGATGGCGTCATTCAACGGGAAGAAGTAGCCGCCATAGCTCAGCTGGATGGCGGTATGAATGGCCTTCATCAGGATGCCGTCCCGGTGTTCGAAGATTTTTCGCTGCGGCTGGTTTTGGTCGATGGCGCGTGCGAACAGAACAAACGGCATCAGTGCATAGCGCTGGTAGTAAGGGCCTTCGTTGTAATAGCCGTCGGGCGAAAACAGTTCGTCCATTTGGCGCAGGAAGCCTGCTTCGCCGTCTTGTTCAAGGCCGAGTAACGCGCGTTCCACCATGGTGTCATCACCCAGTACGTAGCCGGTTATGCCGGTGGCGGCGACGGCCCAGGTACCGTGATTGTGGATCCGGTTAAACGTCTGCGGCGACTCCTCGGACAGAAAACGCACCATGGTGCGCAGGAGCTGCGTCTCAATGATCTCGCGTGACGTGTCATCGAGGGTGTCGCGAATGGCGCCATAGCCCCGAGCAGTGTGCACAAGCCAAACGGCTTCGTTCAGGCTTTGCCAAAATAGCCTGCCCGGCGATTGTTCTTTCTTTTGCGGGTGCTCGGATAGCGTTGGATAGAGTTGTGCGTAAGCCAGCAGCAGGTCGCGCGCATGGTTGGCGTACGTCTGGTCGCCGGTCCAGTGGTAGAGCATGCCTGCCTCAAACAACGCGAGCGCATTGCGCTTGTGTTGTTCGTGCGTGTATCCGCCACCGGCGTCGACCGGCACGGGTACATCGGGCAATGACGCAAATTGGTCGGCGTGTCGAGCTTTGGCCTGCTCAAGCGCGTTGGCAAATGCGGGTATCTGTTGCCATGGCGTTTGCGAGGCGTTGGCAAACGTGCAACAGCTGATCAAAGCGGCGACCGCGATGGTGAGCCAGGAGGTAGCAAGAGAAGTCATTGTGAATATTCCCAGACGGACACTCGAGTGGCTGCACGGGCCATGTGGATGACCCAAAGCAGTGCAGAGCGCCAGACTAAGAAAGGTCGGAGGCCTTGTCAACCAATGTTGTGAACCAAAATGCTGAATTGGCTTGAAATTGGTTCGCCAATTCGCTTTAGATGAGACGAATTATAGAGAGCCGCTCTTGAGAAAGCGTTGGCGGCTCTCGGAGGCCTCCTTGCGCAGCGCATCCAGGGCCTGTTGCTCTGACGCATCGAGCATCGAGGTCAACAAGCGCATGAAGTGGTCACGCATCGCACCGCGTGCGGCATTGACGTCTCGTGCCTTGAGCGCCCGGACAATTTCGCCGTGCTCATCACCGCGTGCGCCTGCGTCATCAGAGCACACCGATTCGTAGGCGTCTTTGACATCGGACAGGTCCGTGCGCATTTTCCACAGCTGTTCGATGGTGTACTGGATGGCGGAATTGCCCGTTGCCGCGGCGATAGTGAAATGAAAATCGCGGTCCGCCTCATCGGCGCCGGCATGGTCGTTCGGATCTGCTTTGGCCATAGTGTCGACGAGCCCTTCCAGTTTCCGGATGGTGTCGTCATCGATGTCGCGTGCTGCCAGCGCGGCGGCCTCGGACTCAAATAACAATCGGGCCTCGGTCACCTCAAAGGCGCTCGCATTGGGTAGGCCGCCGTTCTGATCATTGGCCTGATCAGTTACGTAGACCCCCGAGCCGGTTTTGATTTCGATACGGCCCAGCGCCTGCAAGGCAATCTCGGCTTCGCGTACGGTGACGCGGCTGACGCCAAAGCGTTCGGCGAGCTCGCGTTCGGCGGGCAGGCGTGACCCGGGCGGGTAGAGCCCTTCGTCGATCAGGGCGCCAATCTTGGCAGAAACCGTATGGTAGAGGCGTGTGTCATTCATTTATCCGCGCTCCAAACGCAGTCTTAACGCCGCCTAGTTTACACACGGCTGAGAAAAAAGAGAGGCCGTATCGCACATGATCCGTCGGCGCGTGGATTGATGGTGCACCGCGAAAGGGTCAAATCTGTGGTCCTTGAGAGGCAAAATTGGTCCTACCAATTTGCGTTATTGGTCGCGAAATAAGTTGCACTGGGCCGGTCGACTGGTATACGTTCTAATGCAGCCAGTCGGGGGTAGTGCTCAAAAAAAGCGCGTGAATACAGCGCGAGCCTGAACACATTGCTGGCCACGAATGGAGACGCACGCCATTGCGCCTGCTCCACGTACATACAAGAACAAGCTTAAGAGGCAGCCATCATGGGTAAGAGATTTGCGACGATCGCATTGTTGGGGTCGATCTTTATGGTCGGAACCGCATATGCACAGGATTCAGACGGTGATGGCGTTGATGACGCTACAGACAACTGCCGGTTAACGGCGAACCCGCTGCAAACCGATGGCGATGCGGACAACATTGGCAACCGATGTGACGCAGATCTTTCCAACGATTGCATTGTGAATGTTGTCGATCTGGGTATTTTCCGCACGCGCTTCTTTACGCCAGACGCGTCCGCCGACTTCAATGTCGACGGTGTCGTCAACGTGCTCGATCTGGGCATTCTGCGCACCCTCTTTTTCCAGCCCCCCGGGCCCAGCGCAAACGGCTGTGACGCCGGCGGCAACGATCCAGGCACTATTGCCGTTGCCGGTGTGACCCTGGTCGGTGAAACGCTGACCGCAACCGTGACCGATGCCGATGGCACCGGTGCGATCACCTATGAATGGGCGGCCGATGGCGTCGTTATCGGCGGCGCTACCGGTGCGACCTATACGCTTACGAGTGATGAGCGTGGCGCTGTAATGACGGTTACCGCGACCTATACCGACAACGGTGGCACGCCTGAGGGGCCGATCACCGCGACGGCCACCGACGTCGTCTACAGCGCAATTGTTACCGGCGAATCCACTTTGCTTGCCGCGGCGTTGGCCGCTTCACAGGGCGACGTGATCGGCCTCGATAGTGCAGCGGGTGGCGACGACTACGCTGACATGGCTGAAATCGCGATCACCGCCGACGACTCGGTTTTGCGCCTTACGGCAGGTAGCACGGCCGTCATTTCGGGATCCACCTGTCTGGTGCTTGATGGCGAAAACATGATTGCCGATGGACTGGTGTTTGACGACCTGGACTGGCTTGCGGCCAGCAGCTGCGACTCGAACGGTGACGGTTCGGTGTACATCAGTGGCAACGGCGTCACGTTGAGCAATAGCGAGTTCCGGGGCGAGGCCGAGCCGCGCATCGTGCCAGGTGGTGATCCCTACCACTACATCACCCTCAAGGGCTTGGGTAATGTGATCGAACGCAATCTGTTCCAGGGTAAGGACATGGATAACGAAGGTTCGGCGATTTCGATCTTCGCGAATACCACGGCGCTGACTAACGAAGGGCACACGATTCAATACAACCTGTTCAAGGATATGCTGGGCAAAACCGGTGTTTCGGGTAACCGCGACTCCACGGCGCACGCCATCCAGCTTGGACGCAGCACCGGCGGCGACGCGCAGGGTGACGCGCTGGTGACGATTCGTTTCAATCGCTTTGATAGTGTTGAGTCGGAACGTCGCCTGATGCGCGTGCAGTCCGGTGGCAACACGATCCAGGGCAATACGGTCGTCAACTCACTTGGCCTGATTGCATTGGAAGACGGTTACGCCAATACCGTGAGTGAAAACGTCATCCTGTCAGCGGGCGACGATAACGATGATGGCGGCATCAGTTTTGCACCGCTGGGTCACACGGTGACCGACAATTACATCAACAATATGCGTACCACGTCAGGCCAACGGGCAGCGCTTCTGATCAATCCTGATCCATTGAGCGGCAGCGGCAATACGGCCATTCTGGCGACACCGGGACTCGACTTCACGGTCACCGTTGCACGCAACACGGTAGTTAATGCCCGTCAGGCGGTGGCGTTTGATGACGCCAACTGTGCGGATCTCGACCCGATTCTGGACTTTGACGGCAACTTTGTCATGAACCAGAGCAGCGGCTTGTCGATCAACATGAACACCAATGGCGTTGGTCGCGACGCGGTATCTGACGCAGACTGGGATGCGGCCGGCTGCGCTTTGGACCCTGCTTCGGACTTTGACAACAACCACTTCTATTCAGCCAATTTGGCGGAAGGCACGTTCAACTTTAACGGTGCGGCTGCCGACAACGTCAGCGGCGGCGAAGACGGTGCCACGTTCGTACAAGATCCGGTGACCGGGCTGGTCGACGGTGCGGGGCCAGATGCCGGCATTGGCGTTGACACCTCGACGCTCAATGTCATTGAAGAAGGGCAGGTGGGTCCGGGCTCAACCTGGACGGCGCCAGGATCTGTTTTTAGCACCATGGTCCAGGAAGACCTGCAGTCTTACATCGAAACCGATCAGCGCAGTCTTGATTCAGACGGCGTGAACGTCGGACTGCCGGCCTATGAACTGATTCGTGCACTCGGTGGCAGCAATGCCATCGAGTCGCCCGACCTGTACGCCGTGAACCACCCCGGCGTCGAGCACATCTACGAAGCGACTCAGCCCGGTATAGGTCCGCACTTTGTGTTTGCGATACACCGGGATATCGACATCGACCGTGATCGACTGGATATCGATGACCGCCAGCGGAACGAGATCAAGACCTACGGCCCGTCCGAAGATGCCGTGAAGGGCTATGAAGGTGACACGATGGCCTTCCAGTGGAAATTCCAGGTCAATTCTGACATGGAGGTGTCGCGAAATTTTTCGCACTTTTTTCAGCTGAAAGCCGTCGGTGGCAACGACAGCCAGCCGGTTGTTTCGCTAACGGGTAATGAGCGCAGCGGTCTGGATGGAATGGAAATTCGCCAGAGTCCGCTGGAAGATCACATTGTCTTGGAGCGCATTGACTGGTCTGCCGTGACCGGTGAGTGGGTTGAAGTATATTGCCGGGCAACGTTTGCCGATAATGGCTCGCTCCGCCTGATTGCCCAGCGCATCAGCGATCAGCAAATTCTGTTTGACGTCAACGAGCCGTCCATTGATATGTGGCGCGGCGAGTCAGCTGAAGATTTCGTGCGTCCCAAATGGGGCATTTACCGTTCGCTGCTGGATGCTGAAAATCTGCGGCCCGAAGAAGAAACCGTGCGCTTCGCCAATTTTACTATTCGTAAATTGCAGGCCATTGACTCCTGAACTCCGACTTTTCTAACCGACCGCCGCGCTACTCTCCAAAGGAATCTCCGCTAATGAATATGTCTCTCGCGTTCAACGCCAAGTCCATCGTTGCAGCTCTTTTGCTTATCACCTTGGTCGGCTGTTCCGAAAACGATTTTGAGCAGGCGAATTTCGTCGGCGCCATTTTGGTGGAGGGCGATGAGTTAGTGGGATCGGATTTGACTGCGAACCTCTTTGACCAGAACGGTGTGCCCGATACCGTCAACTATTCGTGGCAGGCGGATGGCGTCGACATTGCGGGCGCCACGACAAACTCCTATACGCTGACGGCGGCCGAAGTCGGCGCCTTAATCCCCGCGAGGGCGAGAGACTTTGACAACGATCGCAACCGCGAAA
>CAYGSQ010000036.1:0-13917 GCA_964352435.1 uncultured Gammaproteobacteria bacterium
TTGTCGAGCATGCTCGACAACGATGGCGTGGACTGGCTGGGTTTTCATAGCAAGGAAGGCTCGGGCCACAAAGGCGAGTACCGCGGTTTTCCCAACGCCGTTCATCGGCAGGACGGCAATTTCTTTCACGCGATGAATGCCGGCACCGACCCGGCGCACGCCGAGGTGGAGATAGAGTCCGCTCACCTCGTCCGAATTGCATTGACCTCGGACAACGGCATGTGGCAGGGGCAATGGGATTTCTTCAAGGATCGCTGCGACTTCACCATGAGAAAAGTCAGCCCCGGGTACAAATACTGGATTCAGTATGAAGGCGTCCCGGGCGGCGAAATGAACCCCACGGACTTTTGGTACAGGTCCGCCGACACCCAACGCCACGTGATTGATGAACCCTCAATCGGCGACCTGCCCGCGCCCGAGTGGATGGCCTTTGGCGATCAGGATTCCCCGCGCGTCCTGTACGTTTTCCACCATGAAGACGATGACCTGCCCGATGACTATGTCAGTCGCCCGGATATGACCGTCCTGGGTTTTGGTCGCCGGGAAAAAAACAAATTTCTGGACAGCGTGCAGACGTTTTCTATTGGCTTCGTCGAGTCCACGGACTATGCGGTGATCGACCGAACCATCAGGAAAATGACTGACTGATTTGGCACCTGTGATGATCGGCCGATCGACGAACGCACAACTTACGACAGGTGCACAACCCAAACTAGCGCCGGGTTAATTGCGCGACGTCGTCCGAATCGGGCGCCAGCGTTCGCACACACTTTCCAGGAGCTCCATATTGGCGGGCAAACCGTCCAGCCACGTCGAGCGCGCTCGCAAACGCCGTATCTTGCGGCGGCACATCGCGCGTAAGTCGACCGATAAGCCGACCAAAGTAGTGATCAACGCCCGCGCCCACCCACAGCCACTGATCGCCGGGCTGCGCGTGACGATGTGCCTGTGTGTGAGCTGTCCAATCATTGATAAATCCCGGCAAGACGTCAGACGTACCTGTGATCACCAACTGCGGTACCGTCATTGCGTCCCACGCATCCTTCTGAATAAATGGCGGCATCGGGCCCGGTGGCGAAAACGCGACCACACCCCGCACCCGCGGATCGGCACCGGGCGGTGTGGCATCACCCATGACTTTCGCACCAGCAACAACCTGTGCCACAAATGCGCCCAGGGAATGCCCTGCCACGAGATACCCGTCGACCGGCGGCGCGATGCGTACGCCACTCAAGGCATTTTGCAAATCCTCGCCTACGTCAGCCAAGCGTCGCAGGTCCGCAACGCGCGTTGCCCACACCATTTGTTGTGGTGGTGGCGGCGTCGTTGCTATCAGCTCCGAGTCGATGTGCAACGGTGCCGCAACAACGAAGCCTTGCGCGGCCAACGAGGACAACGCTTGCGTGTAGCGCGCCGGTGCGGAAAAGGCCCCGTGTGAAAACACCAGCAACGGATACGCGCCCGGTACCTGCGGTGCCCACAACGAGACGGTCGTGGTGCGCTCCGTTTCATGCACGATATCTACGCGAGCGACCTGCACACCGTCACCATTCGCGGGACAGTTTTTCGTCACAGCACAACCAGCAAGAAAGCACGTTACAACGAGCAGCGGGCCGCGCACAAAATGCGCGCGATCAAAAAATGACAAGACTCGGCTGATCCTAACCATGGCAAGTGTGCTCCTGACGCTGAACCCGGCCCCATGACACTGCACCATGAAAACTCCCTCATCAAGCAATATTGTGCAGCGAACAATGTCTTGTGTATGCGCCAGAATGATGGCGTGACCAATATCCTGGATCTGGATCTGTTTCGTCTGGCGGAATTCGACGGCAACGGTTCGGTCAACATCGTGGACCTCGAGATACTCCGGACATTCTTCCCTATGGAGGGACTGGGTTACGCCGCCATCAAATCGTAGGCGCAAAGCCCGACGACTTCTGCGGCAGCAACACGGTGACTTTGAGCCTAAAGCCCATCAGTCTGCGGAAAAACACGAATAGCGCATCGCTGCCAATGCCGGGCACCGCTAGTGGCGGCGGGCCGCCCGTATGCACAGGACTACGCTCGCCGACGTCGCAACGCCATAGCGGCCAGTGCCATGGCGAGGGACGCGGCAATACAGTACAGGCCGAGCCAATTGAGCTGCACGGGCAGTTCGATGCCCTGGTCGATCAGCGTACCGGTTAACCCCGGGCCAATGGCGGTCGCAAACACGGCGGCCGCCACAACGAGTGCGCGGATGGCGCCCAGATTCGCGGTGCCGTAGGTCTCCGGCCACACGGCCCCGGCAAGCGTTGAGGAAAATCCATAGCTGATGCCGAGCAGAACCATGACGAAGAAAATCGACTCGGACGGACCCTCGAACGCAAGCGCAAAGCAGGCAGCCCCGAGCGGCAACAAAAAAAACGGCAACACGGCCGTTGCACGAAATCGGTCGATCAGGGCACCGGCCAGCAACGCAAACACCATCGTGGTCAAAGCCATCACCGTCAAGGACAGGGAATAATAGTGCGGCGGCCAGTCGCGCAGCGTAGTCAGGTAGTCCTGATGGTAGAAGATGGTGGTGCCAATAAACGGCGGTGCCAGCACGCCCGTCAATAGAACAAAAAACACGGGATCGCGAAGTACCTCGCGGCGCGTCCAGCTTCTGACCTTTGGTGTTTTGACTTCGTCGTGCGCGGTATGGTGCTGCGGCGTACGCGGCTGGCGATAGGCCCAATAGGCGCAAGGCAGGCCCACGAATATGAGCAACGCGGCGCCCGCAAGCCACGCACTTTTATACCCCAGCGCGAGGGTAATTGCGGCAAACGTCAACGGTAGTGTTGCCTCGCCACCCTGATGACCAAGCACAACGAGCGACACGGCGCGCCCGCGCTGCGCATCGAACCAGCGCCCGGTCGCCGTCAGCGCGATGTGCGTCATCATCCCCTGACCAAACAGACGCAACAAGAAGATGGCCAGGATCAGCAAGGAGATTGACGGGGCGTACGCCGCCATGACCGACGCGCCGGCCAGCACCGGAATCACCACGGCGATCATGCGGTGCTCGGGCAGACGATCGACCAATCGCCCGGCAAAGGGAAGGCACAGTGCGCTGCCAAGCGTGGCAAACATGTACAGCCGCCCAAATTCCCCGTGGCTCAGACCAAAGTTCGCTTGCCATTCAGCCACCGACGCTGAAATATAAAACGTCTGGCCAAAACTGGAAAAGAACGTGAGCAGGAAGCCGCCGGCAATCCAGCGAAAATTGTGACGCAGAAACTCAAGCACGAGAGGACTTCGCCTGATTGGGGATAGGAAGCTGCGTTTTACTTGATATCACGCCCAAGTTGAAGCACCGTGTGCAAACGTTGATTTTCAGGAGGCGAATATATGAGATCTATCAAGACACTGCTCGATAAAAAGGGTGGACATATCTGGTCAATCGCGCCCGGCGCCTCTGTGTTTGACGCCCTCAAGCTGATGGGGGAAAAGCAGATCGGCGCGCTGGCGGTGCTCGAGGGCGATAAACTGGTAGGCATCCTCAGTGAACGTGACTATGCGCGCAAGGTCATTTTGAAGAATCGCACATCTCGCGACACACTCGTGCAGGACATCATGACCTCAAAAGTCATCTGCGCACGCCCGTCGCAGCAAGTCGAAGAATGTATGGCCGTGATGATGAACGGTAAGTTTCGCCACATGCCGGTCGTTGACGACGGCAAAGTCATCGGCGTGGTCTCTTTGGGCGATTTGGTCAAGGTCATCATCGCTGAACAACAGTTCACGATTGAGCAGCTGGAAAGCTACATCACAGGCTAGTTACGGTCGTCCGCTGAGCAGTGACGGCAAGAGCGACGCAATTAGCAGCACGGCCATCGCGATATTGAACACGCGCAAGCGAAAGCGGCTGCTCAGAAGGCGCCGCAGTTGCTGACCCACGGCCACCCAACTGCTGACGCACGGCAGATTGACCACACCAAACACGATGGCTATTACAACCACCTGATCGAATTGCTGGTCAGTTGTATAAACACTGGTGGCGGTCAGCGCCATGATCCAGGCCTTGGGATTGACCCATTGAAATGCCGCTGCCTGAATGAATGAAAATGGTTTGACCGAGGCGTGCGCACCAGCGCCACCGACGGGCGCGGCGTTGGCGATTTTCCAGGCCAGATAAATCAGGTACGCCACACTTACCACACGCAGTATCTGAAAACTGACCGGGTAGGCAGTGAACAGTTGCATCAGGCCTGCCCCGACGATCAGCAGCATCAACATGAAGCCCAGCGTCACACCCGTCATGTGCGGCAAGGTGCGACGAAAACCAAAGTTCGTGCCCGATGCCATGAGCATCAGATTATTCGGACCTGGCGTTATCGACGAGACCAGCGCGAACGCGGCCAGTGCAAGAAGCGTCTCGGTATTCATGATGTAAGTCTGGCAACAAAGCCCTCGAATGAGCTTGCGAAATCCGCGCTTTTGGCGCCATTATTGCAACTAATGACCAAGATTGATCGAATCAACGCAAATATATTGCGCATCCTGTCTGAAGACGGGCGCATCAGCAACTTTGATCTGGCGGCACAAGTGGGCTTATCCGCCTCCGCCTGCCTGCGCCGGGTCCAGGAGCTGGAACGTTCCGGGGCGATCGCCGAAAGACCTGCGCGGATAGCGACCAGCCTACACGGATATTTTATGGTGCTTTTGGTTGCGCTTGTGTTTGCTCAGCTTGCCAGGCCGCCCGACGCGCCGCCTTTTCTTCTCGCGCCGTGCGCACATCCGCTTGGCGCTGCAAACTTATTTGCTCCCACTGCGACAGCGCGGCCGCATCCAGATCACCACATGATGTAACGCTGACGCAAAAACTGCGGTCGTCGAACGGATCGTCATCGTGGTAACAAACCTGCCCATCCGGACAACGACCGGGCTGGCAATCAAACGCGCCACTGCATTGCATGGGCGTGACTTGCTCGCCATCGGGGCAGGTAAGCTGCCAGCGCGAGAGACACTTATGGCGACAGTCATGCGAGGCCTGAAACCCACTGCCGACCGTTTCGCAGGGCGTACCCGCCGGGTTACCGCACGATGCAAGAAAAAGAACAGCGCAGCACACAATGCCGCCACGCCGGTGAGTTCGAAAATTCGTGAAATCACTCATCAATCGAAGTTAAGCACAAGCCGTATGGATCGGGCAACGATCGTGCGCGCCATAATTGGGTAAACTGTCGCCAAGATTATTGGAGACAGTCCACGTGAATGACAGCAGCAACTTTGAAGCGCATCTCTACCCGGCAATAGAACCGCATGCGGTGGAATCGCTGAAGGTGTCAGATCGGCACACCATCGTATACGAAGACGTTGGGCCCCGCGACGGTCGACCCGCGTTGTTTTTGCACGGCGGTCCGGGCGTCGGCATTACACCGAACTATCGCCGTTTCTTCGATCCCGCACACTACCGGCAGATACTGGTGGATCAGCGCGGCGCCGGACGCAGCACGCCGCACGCCGACATCACCGACAACACGACGTGGCACATCATCGAAGATCTGGAGGCACTGCGGGAGCGCCTTGGTTTCGACGACTGGGTCGTCATGGGCGGCAGTTGGGGCAGTCTCCTGGCGCTATGCTACGCGATCAAACATCCGGACCGCGTCGCCGGCATCGTTATTCGCGGTATTTTTCTCGGACGCCAATCGGAGATCGACTGGATACACGCACCGGACGGCGCCGCACAGGTGTACCCGGATGAATGGGCGCGCTACAAGGCGCTGGTACCCGGCGCGATAGACAACGTCAAGGCGTACTGCGAATTGCTGGCAAGCGACGATGAACAAACGGCGATGGCGGCCGCCCATGCATGGAGCCGCTGGGAAGGGTCGATGAATACGGTGCGCCCTGACCCCGCCGCGCTGGAGCAAATGACGAACGATCACACGGCCCTGTCAATTGCCAGAATCGAGTCTTACTACACCGCTCACGGTTTTTTCCTTGAGTCTGACAATTTTGTATTGGACAACGCGGACACGATTGCGCATATCCCCATGCATATTATCAACGGACGCTTCGACATTATCTGCCCGTCGATGAGCGCTTGGGAACTGCACAGCGCACTACCACAGTCTCAACTGACCATCGTTCCAGACGGCGCCCACTCGCCGTTGGATGGCGGCATGACGGCTGAGATTGTGCGGGCGGCAGATGCGTTGCGTAACGTGTAGCGAGCGACGGAAAAACGTGACCGTCGTTGGGACCTAAAACCTACGCCGCCGCATTGCGCGAAATCTGCTGTTCAACAAACGCACGTTCAACGACAAATTCCGCGGGATCCCCTATGCGGCGTGAAGCGCGCAATCCAAGATCGCTGAGCAGCGCGGCGGTATCGCGCAGCATGTTTGGACTACCGCAAATCATGGCGCGATCGGTTGCGGGATTGATCTGGGGCACGTCCAGTTGCTGGCCAAGTTGGCCACAGCTTATCAGGTCGGTGATGCGCCCCTCATGCACGAATGGCTCCCGGGTCACCGTTGGGTAGTACACCAGTTTGTCTCGCGCCATGTCCTCAATGTAAGGCGTGCCCGCGAGTTGCGTACTGAGCAGGTCGCGATAGGCCAGCTCGCTGGCATAGCGAACGCCATGCACCAGAATGACCTTCTCAAACCGCTCGTAGGTTTCCGGATCACGGATAATGCTCATGAAAGGCGCCAGACCCGTCCCTGACGCGAGCAAATACAGGTTGGGTGCCGGCGTCAGATCGCTGATCAGCAGCGTACCGACGGGTTTGCGGCTGACGAACAGTGGGTCGCCCACTTTGATTTTCTGCAGACGCGAGGTCAGCGGACCGTCGGGCACCTTGATGCTGAAAAATTCCAGATGTTCTTCGTAGTTTGCACTGGCGATGCTGTAGGCACGCAGTAGCGGCTTGCCCTCGACTTCGAGGCCGATCATGACGAACTGTCCGTTTTCAAAGCGAAACGCGCGATCCCGCGTCGTACGGAAACTAAACAGCGTGTCATTCCAATGATGGACACTCGTGATTTTTTCAATATTTAAAGCCATGCCAATTCCTCGCGCAACTGACCGATATTCTGGCAGCGCCGAGCGTGTGATGGAATTTCGGAATTCCCCTAGCCTGCACCATT
Organism: uncultured Gammaproteobacteria bacterium; assembly: GCA_964352435.1. Taxonomy (GTDB): domain Bacteria; phylum Pseudomonadota; class Gammaproteobacteria; order Steroidobacterales; family JBCCMA01; genus JBCCMA01. The sequence goes on from CAYGSQ010000036.1 coordinate 7,125, forward strand.
CATGAACCATCGCAATGAGGGTGTCGCGGCGTGCGACATAACTAATTCGCAGCGATCTTCCATTATTTCTGGACCGTTGAATTTAGATGATCTAAGTTCAAGCGGAGAGACTAGGGTTCTCTCAAGGCGCTTAAGCAGAGTGGAGATAGCGATTGACTCTCTGGCGCATGAGGCATTGCATTCAACAGGTGTTGAAATCGACCAAAGCAACGCCAATGGTATGCATCCGATATCTGATGCGCGGGGTAGAGATGCTGTAGCAAGGTTTAGGAGAAAGTATGGCATTCTGGACTAATTGGCCCTTGCGTGTTGCTGTGGCTATGGTAATTCTGGCGGGACTCTTCCGTGCTCACGCAACGAGCGTAGGCGTGCCATCGCTTCAATTCAGGGAAATTGCTTTGGCTTCAAAGCACATTGTGCGCGTACGGATCATTTCCGCAAAAGTCCATGAGATGGGCGAAGAAGACAATGTTGGTGTTTGTGGCAGTGAATACGTAGGGCGAATATTGGGGTTTGTTGGTAGCGGACCAGAAGCCGAGAAACTCAAATTTAGTGCATCTGGGAGACATCAATACCTCTACTCATAGACGACGACAGAATGTGGAAAAGACTCTCGGAGTCTAAACGCTGGAAAGCTGTCTATCTCTACGCAACCGAAGGCGCTCCGGCTCAATGGAATTGGACTCAAGCAGTTAAGGGATCGGTGTTAGATGAGTAGTTGTCCGAACATCACTGAAGTGACTCACCAATGGCTGTGAGCAGGAAAGGAAGTCGTCGCATCGAGATTGATGGCACTGAGTTTCGATGGCGAGCCACCGGCAATGATGGCTGGATTTCGGTTGTTGTATGGCCTAGCGAGAACGATAGGACGCGAGTCGTCGGAAGTATCGGGTATCACCAAGAAGCCCGAGAAGTAGCAGAGGGTCACTACACTCTTCACAATCAGGTTGTCATCACGAATCGAATTATCCGCCGCCTGATACTGCACTGTGGCGTAGAAGAGTTACTTAAGGCGAGCAGGCAAATCGACGTTGGAAGGTTGGAGGACATTGTTGAAGTTGATGATGCTGTACGCGCCGAACGATAGAAGCACGCTCCGTACAGCACGATCACGACGATATTCACAACGATGAGCAAGATCTACGAAGTCTGGTCAATCGCACGAAGCAATGAGAAACACCATAGCTGGGGTGCGCGACGAACTCGAGATGAGGCGGAAACGCTTCTGAGTGAGCGCTCCACAGGCAAGAATGAAGTGTGGGCTAAAAAGCACCACAGCCGCTGGTGGATAAAGGAGATCGATACGACTGGACTCTTCAAGATTCCGTCGAAACCCACGCCTCGCGAGTGCTTCGCTGCTGAGGCCGTCAGTGTCGAGTCTTTTTCAGGTACTTGGGATTCACTGCGCGTCGAAATTACGGACGCGAATGCAAGTATTGTCGGCCAATACACTAGAAACTACCCCTCTCTCATGCGCACCTTCGAGCCATTCAGACAGGGTGAGAGGCTGTTCGCGCTAATCTCACAAGACTACACCTGCACGGCAGTAATTGACCTTCTCACCGGAGATATTATTGCTTCTGAAGAGCCAAGCGGTGGGGGATTCTGCCCGGTTGGGTTCTACGTTCCTGATTGGTGGGACTTAAACGACGACAGTAAGCTGCCCGGCTCGAATCGCTGGTCCGCTGACGACGAAATGCCCAAAGGAGACTTCGGGTTTGTTTGGGGCTGCGTGTGGGGCGATGACAGCTCGTGGAAAGTTCAATACCTGGACCTGAGTTTGGTCCAGCAAGGCGATATCAAACGAGATGATCGGTTCGGCTACGTAAAGCTTGCTGCCCGAAGTGACTGTGCGGCCCGGGAGTTCATTGATTGCCAATTCTACGACGGCAAAGCGTCGGTCCGGTTTGATGTGGAGCAAGAATTCGATCTAAGCACCGGCAACTCAATTGGCGAGTTAGATTGACGACGTCAAGAACCATCATTTAGTGGCCTGATGTGTGTTCTTCGCAACCTGATCAAGATGACACAATGCCAAATCGTAGTCCGGCGGGTCCCCGTACCAATCGGGCAAGCAGGTATCGGCCGTAAGCGATAACGCAGCAAACTGTTTTTCGAAGTCCTTTGGCGACTCGTGCAGCACGTCCAGCGGCCACGCTGTGGGTAGCGACTGTCCGTCCGGCATAGCAAACTGCGGTACACCGTCAACCATGCGACAACTGAAACCACCTTCGTGCACCAATGTGTGATGGTGTGAACACAGCAAGACCAGGTTGGACAGTTTCGTTTCACCGCCATTGGCCCAGTGCTCAATGTGGTGGCCGTCCAAATAGCGCGTGTTTGTGCAGCCGGGAAAGCGACAACACGAGCGGTCTCGCTGATGCAGCGCGCGACGCAGCGCCGGCGATATCTTGCGTGATTTACGGCCGATGTTGAGTGGCGTACCGTTCTGATCTTCAACAATCGGTACGATGGCCGTGTCACAACAAACGCGTCTTGCGGCTTCGATGGAAATTGCGCCGCCCGGCGATAACCGAGCCGGCTCGCCAGACGTCCCCGCGGGGACGTGCAGCACTACCAGGTGACCGTCCGTACTTGTGGCGGTTTTATGCTTGCCGATTAATGCTTCGTCGGCCAATCGCGCCAACGCATCAGCACGACGTTGATCCATGGTTGGTTTGGGCGTCCCCGCGGGGACGTCTTTCTCGGCGCCGCTCTGCTCACCGCGCATTTCGTCTTCGATGTTCTCGAGCGCTTTGATCAATCGTGCTGCCGTCTCCTTGGGCAGCATGCCGCGAAGCTCTACGCGGCCATCATCCAGTTCCGTCCACTCGAATGCACGGGTGTCATGGGCCAAAAGGGTTTTCTCTGCCAGGTCTGCGTTTTTTACCCGGCGTGTTTCCAGGCGCACCAGCTGATCGAGATGCGAGGCGGTGCCCTGCAAGGCGATGCCGAGCAGAAATTTTTCGTTGTCAGCGTTCGCTACGCGCGTGATCGCTCTGGCCTTGGAGTAGCTTACGCGGCCCTGCTCAAACGCTTCGCTTACCTTTGGCAGCTCGCCGAGCGCTTTCGCCACACGCACTTTTTCACGCGCCGTGTGCAGGCTGACGCCGCAACGCCAGTTGAGCCAATGTGCACAGGAACGGCAGCCTTGATGCGCCCAGCCTGCGAGCGTATCGAATTCACGAATCAGAACCAGCCAGCGATAATTGGCGGCATGAATGTGTGCGGCGAGGCGGGCGATTTCGAGACCGATTTCGTCGGCGCGTTCGGTGTCCGAATGGGCGGGGATGGTGGCGGGATTCACAGCGACTCCTTATGCTGTTTTTATATTCAGTATTTTAGCATTTTCTCCATTATTTTCATAGGACTAACGCCGCCTATCAGGCTGAGTTTCGACCTTGAAAAACTCACCCACGCTTCAAAAAAGTGATGATCGCGAGCCGCCCGTCAACGGTACTTGAAGAGCTTCCGGTTTCACCAAACTCGCTCCACGGCTGCTGCCGCAGGTCATACAAAATTTGCGCCCAGATGGCGTTGGTACTTTCATCAAAACCGATCACCTGCAGCTCACACGTACTGCTGCGGCAGGCAACGCTAAATATTTCGAACGCGCCAATCTTCGGATGCGACGCCAGAAACTGCGTGATCGCCTGTTCCATATTGTGCGACCAACTCAGGTCTTCAGGTTCGGCCTCGAATGTGGCGTGTTTGTCGGCGGGATGGCCCGAATCCGGATCCGGTACGCCGTCCTCATGCACGAACGTGCGATGCAGATCTGAAACAGCAACGGGTTGCCCATCGATTTCGCCGGACACGATATTTGGTTGGGCTACTTGCTGGTTGTTTTCGGATTCGAATCGCTGCGACGCGTCCGATATTGGATCGGGCTGGTTGTCCGTTGATGCTTGCTTGCTTTCCGTAATGGCAGACGTGCATTTTGGACACTCCGGAGCATTCCGCGTATCGACAATTTTCGAATATCTTGAACCAACCGCAGAGCCCGACTCCATGGCGAAGAACCAGGCAATGCCGCCCGCGCCTACTATGCCCAAAAGCAGGCCTGTGACGAACGACTTGAGATGCAGAGCGGGGATCACGTCTAGCGCCCCTTTCGATCGCGCTCTTGGGCGCGTTTCACTGCGAGGTCAATTCGCTGAGATGACCCTGCCCGTCGGCGCTTGCGGTTCTTGTTCCCGCGCCCAAATACTCGCCATGCGGTCGCGCCGTCCAGTGGCTCGGCTGGAAAGAGATTCACGAGAATGCTGCCGACATTGATAGTGATCAGCACGAAGAACAGAGGGAACAGAACGTCAGGTTCCGGAATAGAGAAAAGCCTCATCGCAAAAACAAGCAATGAGGCGATAACCAGTACAGCGGCCTGCGCTGCTACGCCTCCCCAGGCCACGAAAATCTCGTCTGCTTCATGCCCCGAATGCTAGTGACCCTGGTCGGGCTATCAAAATCAATGCGGGCTATGAGTTCCCCCTACCCGCACTTGGAATCCCCACAACTCAAACACGTCATGCACCCGTCCATCATGATGGCCGCAACCGTGTTGCACTTGCTGCATAGCTGCGCGCCTTCTGGATAGACTTCACTTGCGAAGGCGTCGGTTTGTTTGTTGCGCTCTTCAAATTCCTGGCGCTTTTCTGCGACGATGGCCTTCATATTTTCATCCATCTCCGGCGGCTGCAAAATGCCGATGGAGATGAAGTGCTGCTCAACGATTTCGCCCAGCTCTGCGATGATCGAGGGCATGTACTTGCCGCCGGCTTTCCAGTAACCGCCGCGTGGGTCGAAAACGGCTTTGAGCTCGTCGACCAGGAACGTGGCATCGCCACCCTTGCGGAACACGGCGGAGATGATGCGTGTGAGCGCCACGATCCACTGGTAGTGATCCAGGTTTTTCGAGTTAATGAAAATCTCGAACGGGCGACGGTTTTCATGCGCCGTGCCCTGGTTGAGCACGATATCGTTAATGGTCACGTACATCGCGTGATCGGATACCGGCGTTTTGACTTTGTAGGTCGAGCCTACGAGTACATCGGGACGACCGACCTTCTCGGTCATCCGGACGATTTTGTCGTCTTCTTTCTTCGCCGCAGCCGCCGACAGTTCGGTGACCGTCGCTTTTGGTGGCGCTTCCTCGGGCTTGGCTACTGCGTACCCGACGATTTTGCGTTCAATCTTGATTCCCATGGTTCAAATTCCCTTAAAATTTTCCGTAGTAGCCTTCTTTCAGGGCGTCGAACAAGTTCGCGGCGCTGTGCATCTCGCCGTCGTACTCGATCTCCTCGTCACCCTTCACCGACACGACACTGCCATCGTCGAGCGTGAACTCGTACGTGGTGTTTTTGAGATCGTCTTCTTTGACCAGTACACCCTGGAACGCTTCGGGGTTGAAGCGGAACGTGGTGCAGCCCTTGAGACCCTTGTCGTAGGCGTACATATAAATGTTCTTGAAGTCTTCGTACGGATAGTCCGTTGGCACGTTGGCCGTTTTGGAAATGGATGAGTCCACCCAACGCTGCGCCGCGGCCTGCATATCAACATGTTCGGTCGGCGAGATGTCATCCGCCGACACAAAATACTCCGGCAACATGGTTTCGGGGTCGGTTGAGCCAGGCATCGCCGCTTGGTTGATCAGCTCGCGATAAGCCAGCAGCTCATACGAAAACACGTCAACCTTCTCTTTCGACTTTTTACCTTCACGAATCACGTTGCGGAAATAGTGGTGCGCAAAACTTGGCTCAATACCGTTGCTGGCGTTGTTGGCCAGCGACAGTGAAATAGTGCCGGTGGGTGCGATGGAGCTGTGATGCGTAAACCGCGCACCGACTTCGGCCAGCTCGTCGACAATCTCCGGTGCATGTTCGGCCACACGCTGCATGTACTTGCTGTACTTGGCGTGCAACACCCGGCCCGGAATGCGAGCGCCCACGCGCCAGCCGTCTTCGTGCATTTGCGGACGCTTGTGCAGCATCGCTTTGGTGACCTCAAACTCTTCGGTCATGATCGGCGCCGGGCCTTTTTCACGTGACAGCTCGAGTGCACTTTCCCAACCCGCCGTCGCCAGTTCGCGCGCCACTTTGTCGGTAAACGAAACAGCGCCGCCGGAGCCGTACTTCATACGCAGCATGGTGCAGGTGGAACCCAGCCCCAAAAAGCCCATGCCGTGACGGCGCTTGCGATAGATCTCGTTGCGTTGCTGGCCCAGTGGCAAGCCGTTAATCTCGACCACGTTGTCGAGCATGCGCGTGAACACTTTGACCACGTCGCGAAACTGCACCCAATCGAACTTGGCCTCGGCCGTGAACGGATCACGCACAAACTTGGTCAGGTTGATGGAGCCAAGCAGGCACGAACCATAAGGCGGCAGAGGCTGCTCACCGCACGGGTTGGTGGCGCGAATGTTTTCGTCGAACCAGTTGTTGTTCTGGTCATTGACCTTATCGATCAACACAAAACCCGGCTCGGCAAAATCGTAGGTTGAGGACATGATCATGTCCCAGATGCGTTGCGCCGGCATCGAGCGATACACTTTGCACGCCACTTGGCCCGCGTCATTAACCACGTAACCGCTCTTTTTGGGCCAGTCGCGCCACACCACCTGGGCCGGATCGCTGATATCGAGCCCCTCGGACTCCATTTCTTCTTCCAGTACCGGGAACGCAAAACGCCAGTCGGTGTTGTCTTTGACCGCTTGCATGAACTCGTCGGTGACCAGCAGCGACAGGTTGAACTGACGCAAACGGCCGTCTTCACGCTTGGCGCGAATAAACTCAAGTGC
>CAYGSQ010000037.1:0-6297 GCA_964352435.1 uncultured Gammaproteobacteria bacterium
CTGCCGACGAGAGATAAAAAATAGAACACCTTTCTCAACTTAAAAATAAATAAAAGAGACTGATACACCATGGCATCCAATAAGCATTTACGTCGAGTCATCGTTCGGCTGCTGGGCAGCATGGGCACGCCCAAAGAAGTCCAGCAGTACCTCAAGCGCTTCTCTGACCTGGACGGGCTCAAGTTTGCCGTCGTCAAAGTGGGCGGCGCGACCATTGAAAACCAGCTCGGCGACCTGGCGTCATCACTGACATTTTTGCAGCAAGTCGGTCTGACGCCCATTGTCATTCACGGCGGCGGGCCACAGCTGACACGCGCCCTCAACGAACAGAATATTGAGACCCGCACCTGCGACGGCTTTCGCGTGACATCGCCGGACGCGCTGAAAGTGGCACGACGGGTTTTCCAGAGCGAGAACCTGCGTCTGACCGCAGCGCTGCGCGAGGCCGGCTCCGATGCCACCTCGATCACCGGGGGTGTTTTTGAAGCCCGCCTGCTCGACAAAGAACGCTACGGCATGGTCGGGGAAGTGACGGACGTCGACATCGAGCCCGTCCGTGCGGTCACCGGCAGCGGTCATATCCCGGTCATCTCGCCGCTGGCCGAAACGGCGGACGGACAGATTCTCAACATCAATGGGGACGTGGCGGCGAATGCACTGGTGGCCGCCGTGCAGCCGTTCAAAATTGTCTTTTTGACCGGCACCGGCGGCATCCTCGATGCCAACCAACGCATCATCTCCTCGATCAATTTGTCGACCGACTTTGAACGCATGATGCAGCAGGATTGGTTGCACTCAGGCATGCGACTGAAGTTACAACAGATCAAGGAAGTACTAAGCGGCTTGCCACGCGAATCATCTGTCTCCATTACCCGGCCTGAACTGCTGCCCAAAGAACTTTTTACTCATCGTGGATCGGGTACGCTGGTGCGGCTGGGCGAGGACTTGCAGGCGTTTGGTACCTGGGGCCAGATTGATACGAAGCGTTTGCGCGATCTGCTCGAGTCAAGTTTTAGCAAAACGCTCAAGCCGGACTATTTCGAACAGACGCAGCTCAACACTGCCTACATCAGCGACAGCTATCGCGCCGCCGCCATTATTTGTGACGGGCCGCAGGGGATTGCGCGTCTGGACAAATTTGCGGTCACCGAAGCGGCACAGGGCGAAGGCATTGGCAGCGCCCTGTGGCATCGCGTGCGCAAATCCCACAAGGCCATGTACTGGCGTGCGCGTGCGGGCAATCCGGTCAACGCGTTCTACTTCAAGCATGCTGATGGTTTCGTGCGCACGGCCGACTGGCTGGTGTTCTGGTACGGGATCGATGATCTGGCGACCGTGGGCGAACTCGTTGAACACGCCTGTGAACTTCATCCAACCATGCTGACAGCGGAGCAAGCCTGATGCGTCTGGCACTGATCGGCGCGCGCGGTCACACCGGCGCTGTGCTCATTGAGCTGATTCAGGCGCACCCGCACTTCGAGCTGGCGCTGGCCAGCTCGCGCGCCCACAACGGTCAACGTGTCGCCGATCAGGTACCCGCCTATCGTGGCGATCTGCGGTTTAGTGAAGCCAGCCCCGAACAAGCAGCCGACGCGTCGGTTGACGGACTGGTCCTGGCCCTGCCCAACGGACTGGCGGCGCCCTACGCGGTGGCATGGCACAACGCCGGACACATCGGGCCGGTTATTGATCTGAGCGCAGACCACCGATTCGATTCCGCGTGGCACTACGGTCTGCCCGAACTGACGCGCGCCGCTGCCGCGGGCCAAACCTCGATCAGCAATCCAGGCTGCTATGCCACGGCCATGCAGCTCGCGCTGGCGCCATTGCAGGACCTGCTCACCGGAACACCTCATTGTTTCGGCGTGTCGGGCTACAGCGGTGCCGGGACGACGCCATCGGACAAAAACGATCCGCAGAAGCTGCAGGATAATCTGCTGCCTTACGCACCGTTCGATCACATTCACGAGCGAGAAGTCAGTGTGCATTTGCACCGAACCGTGCGCTTTATTCCCCACGTTGCCGCGTTTTTTCGCGGTATTAATATGACGATCACCGCGTCCGTGCACGCCGGCACCGCTGACGACGATATTGGCGAGCGCCTCCACGCCGCGTACACAGACGAACCGCTTGTGCGCGTGAGCCGGCAGGCACCGTGGGTGGCGCACAACGTCGGGCATCATTACGCCTGTGTCGGGGGCTGGGCGACCCGTGACGGGCAGCTGGTCGTCTATTCAACGCTCGACAATCTGCTCAAGGGCGCCGCCACGCAGGCGCTGCAAAATCTGAATCTGGCCTGTGGCTACACCGAACTTGAGGGCATCCCTTGTGACTGATTTTCTCTGGCAAAAAGCGTCGACCGACGTGGACGAACGGGTCATGGCTTTTATGGCCGGTGACGATGTAGAACTGGACCGTGAACTGTTTGCCTTTGACGTGCGTGCCTCGCGGGCGCACGCGCAGGCACTGCGCAACATCAACGTTATCACTGAAAAAGAGTGCGCCGAGCTGTGCGCTGCTCTCGATACGCTGGGCCAGGACTTTGCCGAAGGTCGATTCATTCTGGACCAACGATTTGAAGACGGACACTCCGCGATCGAGGCCCGCCTCACCGAGCAACTGGGTGACACGGGCAAAAAGATCCATACCGGCCGCAGTCGAAACGATCAGGTGCTGGTCGCGACGCGTTTGTATCTGCGCGCTGCGCTCGAGCAGACCGCAGCGCTCAACCTTGAAACCGCCGGCGCGTTTTTGGACCGGGCGACCGACGATCCAAACAGCCCGATGCCCGGTTTCACGCATCTTCAACATGCGGTGGTATCGAGCACCGGGCATTGGTTCGCGGGCTATGCCGAGGCATTTATTGATAATGCGAGCTTATGTGCGCAGACCCATGAGTGGGTTAACGCGAACCCCCTCGGCACCGCTGCGGGTTACGGCGTCAACCTGCCGCTGGACCGTCACCACACCACGCATGAACTGGGCTTTTCGCGACTGCAACTCAACCCGATGTACGCCCAGAACAGTCGCGGCAAGTTTGAATTGCAAACACTGACCGCGCTGGCACAGGCGCTGCTCGACCTGCGCCGCTTCGCGTGGGATGTCAGCCTGTTTTGTACGCCGGAATACGGCTACGTGACGCTGCCCGACCGCTTCACCACCGGCTCCTCCATCATGCCCAACAAGCGCAACCCTGATCTGATCGAGCTATTGCGCGCAAGCTACGGGGTGGTTCACGGTGCGATGAGCGAACTACAAAGTTTGCTGTCGTTGCCCGGTGCATATCATCGAGACCTGCAGTTCACGAAGGCGCCGGTACTGCGTGCCGTGCGCCATGGTTTGGCGGCTTTGGCGCTGCTGCCCGACGTCGTTCGAGCGATGCGCTTTGAGCACAAGCGCATGCGCGACGCGATCGAGCCCGAGATGTTTGCCACCGATGTGGCCCAGCAGTTGGCCGCAGACGGTATGCCGTTTCGCGATGCGTACCGCGCGGCGCTGGGTGATGCGAAAGCACTGGCGGCGATTGACCCGGCAGCCAGCATTGCCGAGCGTGTGTCTGCCGGTGCCCCCGGAAATCTGATGTTGGATGTGCTCGCGCAGCGACTGCGCGATTTGCACATTGGGACAAATACCGGTGCCGCGAACGGCTAAAATTTTGCTGCAGTGCAGTATTATGCTGTATGCTTTACCTGGGACAGGGAACACGCGGCGAAGGAATGACCGGCAAGGCGCATAGCACAGACAAAGCCAGTGGCACGATCAGCGATTCTATGTACGAGCGCTTCTTTAACGAAGCACCCGACATGTTTATTGTGGTTGATGCTGAGTCAGCGACCATCAAGTTGTGCAACAACACATTGTGCATGACGCTTGGCCGCACGCGCGACACTATCGTCGGCAATGACGTTGACGCTATCTATCACCCCGACTGCTACGGCGAAGTAAAGCGTGTGCTGCGTGAGCTTCTGCTCGAAGGTCAGGTTTTCAGCGAAGCACTACAACTTCTTGGCAGTGACGGAAAACCGGTTCCGGTTTCTCTGCACATTGCTGCGGTGTTCGATGACAGCGGCGAAATCCTCGAAAGTCGCTGTGTTTTGCGCAACATGGCGCTGCATCAGGAAGTAGCACGGCTACAACTCGAACTCCGGCTCCAGGCCGCGCAAAAAATGGAAAGCCTTGCGTTGCTGGCGGGCGGCGTCGCACACGACTTTAATAACCTGCTCGTCACCATTATTGGGAATGCCGGCCTGGCCGCACTTGAGTTGCCGACCGAATCACCGGTGCAACCCAAGCTCACAGATATCCAGATTGCGGCAAAGCGCGCCGCCGACCTGACTAAACAGTTGATGGCGTACTCCGCCACAGGCGATCAAGAGAAGTCCGCCTTCGACCTGACCAAGGTGGTGCGCGAAATGAGCCATCTGCTTGAAATATCGCTGGCTGAGAAAGCCGGGCTGCATTACGACCTGTCGAACAACCCCGTCCCCATCATGGGTGAAATCACCCAGGTACGGCAGATCATCATGAATCTGCTGACCAACAGTTCGGACGCCATTGGCGACGATAGCGGACTGATCACCATCCGCACTGGTATCGAAGACGTTTCACAAGGCTATCTTGCCACAACGTTGATGGGCAGCGGATTGTCTCCCGGCCGCTACGGCTACGTGGAAATCTCCGACACCGGCGGCGGAATAACACCAAGAGAACAAGAACAAATGTTCGATCCGTTCTTCTCAACGAAAGCCAAGGGACACGGACTGGGCCTGGCCGCCGTATTGGGCATTGTGCGTAATCACGAAGGTACGCTGCGGGTGTACAGCGAGCATGGGTCTGGCACCACGATCAAGATATTGATGCCGATCGTACCGCAGGAAGACCCGCCTGGCGTGGCCCCACCACGCACGCGCGCGCCGCGCGGCGAACATGTCATGGTGGTAGATGATGAAGAGCACGTACGCGTCATAGCAAAACGTATGCTGGAACATCACGGGTTCGAGGTAGCGACATGCGCTGACGGTCGCGAAGCGCTGGCCGCCTACCAAGCGTCGTCGAAAAAAATTGATGTCGTTCTGATGGACATAAGCATGCCGCATATGGGCGGCGTTGCGGCATTCAAAGCCATCCGCGAATGCGATCCCAAAGCACGCATCGTGCTCATGAGCGGCTATAACCAGCCACATGCCGCTAACGCTCTTAAAGGCCGCGCATATGCCGGCTTTTTGCAAAAACCGTTTGAAGTATTGGCCTTGCTCGACGTCATCATCAACGCCGTCGACCACTGAACTGCGCAGCCGTCAGGTACCGCAAAACGTACGCCGCACCCGCTCGCTGCTGAGCGGCGCCAGCGCCAAATCCTCAAACTCTGAACGCTCGTCAAAAGGCGCGTCCAGTGCTTTTTGCAAGCGCTCAAACAAACTGAAATCGCCGGCATCGGCCGCCGCAATCGCGCGCTCTATCTGGTGGTTACGGGGAATAATCCACGGATTGACGATGTTCATTTGAGCGGCCGCATCCTTGATGTTCCGACCCGCGCCCGTGACACGTGCGCGCCATGGCGCCTCGAACTCACCGAACCGATTTTCGGCTGTGTCGTCCAGCTGATCTGCCAGCTGCCGAAAGCTCGCCGTGAAATCCAGCTCGTTGGTGTGCAGATGAGCAAGCCACTGCTCGATCAGAACCACATCCTGTTTGTCGCTCGCCACGAGTCCGAGCTTATCGGCCATACGTCGCTCGTAACGCGTCTGATAGTCCTCGAAAAATGTTTCCAGCACGCTTTCATAGGCTGCCCGATCATCGTGCAGCAACATGAGGCAGCCAGCGAGACGAGACAGGTTCCACGCAGCCATTACGGGCTGCTGGTCATAGGCGTAGCGACGATAGCGATCAATCGCGCTGAATTTCTTGCCCGGATCAAATTCGTCCATGAAGGCGCAAGGACCGTAGTCGATGGTCTCCCCGCTGATCGCCATATTGTCGGTATTCATCACGCCGTGAATGAAACCATAACTCATCCATTGAGCAATCAGGCTGGCCTGCGCAAACGCAACCGCGCGGAGCAGCGCGAGCGCCGCAGGCTCCTCGGTCGCGTCAGGATATAGCCTGGCCAGAACGTGACGCACCAGTGCTTCAAGGGATGCGACGTCGCCACGCGCCGCTAAAAACTCAAAGGTGCCGACCCGAATATGGCTCGCTGCCGTGCGCGTAAGTACCGCGCCCGGCAACGGCGTCTCACGCACGACCGTTTCACCGGTGGTCGCGGCGGCGGGGTACGCCGCGCGTGCGGCGGGGCGGGGG
>CAYGSQ010000037.1:6307-9231 GCA_964352435.1 uncultured Gammaproteobacteria bacterium
TGCCCATCTCGGTACGGCCGCCGGACACCACGTCGACCGTGGCGGCGACCTTGGCCAGGTAGGCGGGGTTGCGGTAGCCCGTGCAGGTGCACATCTGACCGAGCCGCACCCGGGTGGTCACGGCGGCCAGCGCGCGTGTCGTGGGCACGCCCATCTTATGCATTGCCTCGCTCACCAGATACTCACGCAAGACCGGGCCCAATGCGGCGCGGCCATCCCCGCCGCGCGAGAACGGCGTGCGCCCCGACCCCTTAAGCTGAACATCGACGACTTGCCCGGCTTGATTTGTGCACTGTCCCAGCAAGACGGCGCGACCGTCACCCAGCTGGGGTACAAACTGGCCGAACTGATGACCTGCGTAGGCCAGCGCTATCGGCTGTGCATCATCCGGGACATGATTGCCGCCAAAAATCTGTGCCGCGCGCGCGGGGTCATCGGTGAGCTCGGCTAGCCCGAGTTGCTCGGCCAGTGGCGCATTCCAGGCACGCAACAAAGGATTGGCAACGGGCACAGGCGGCTGCGAAATTGCCAGCACATTGGGCAAGTCATCGAGTTTTGGTGACAGCATGTCAGCGCTGCGCTTCGAACGCGACCAGCAGCAGAAGCGCTTGCGTCAGTCGAGCACGGTGAATGGTCGTCATGAAAGATTCCTGTTTGGAAGGTGTCGGGTGTAGCGTCATCTTACCCGCCTATATTGTCGCGGCGACCATCATCTATTTTCAATCCAGACATTGGCGACATCGTTGTCAGGTTTTTGGCAGCACGGCTACTCCTGTCTTATGTTAATTTACCATAGTGCATGTAAGCCTCGTCGTACATTTCGTTAAGGAGTAGAAATGAACATCAATCGGGTACTAGCTGGCTTGACCGCTTGTTGCATGGCAGGGGCAATCTCCCCCTCAACCATGGCGCAGACGGAACGAGCCGAAGAAGTGGAAGAAGTCATCATCACCGGGTCGCGTATTCGTCGCGATCCACTTAACGAGCCAACAGCCATCATGGAACTGTCGGCCGAGAACATCGAACAAACCGGCCTTACAAACCTGGGCGACGCATTGCAAAACCTGCCCATTACCGGATCGGCCCCAAACTCTCAATTTAACGTCCCGGGCAACTCCGGTTTCCCGCAAGACGGCGCGGGCATCGGCGCAGGCTCGGTGCAGCTCTCGCTGCGTAATCTGGAGTCCAAACGCACGCTGGTGCTGGTCGACGGACGACGCTGGGTTGCTGGTGCGTCTGCATCCGGCGTGCCAAGCACGGTCGATCTGAACACCATTCCCGACAACGTCATCGAGCGTATCGAAATTCTGCAAGATGGTGCATCCGCGATCTACGGCTCCGATGCCATCGGCGGCGTGGTGAACATCATCACCAAGCGTGATTTCGAAGGCTTTCGCCTGGATGCCCAAACCGGCAACTACCTCAGCGAAAGCGACGGTGAGTCAACGCAGATCTCTGCCCTGTGGGGCGGCGGTTCGGAGGACACACGTGTGATGCTCAGCGTGAGCTACACCGATGAAGGCGGCATCGAAACGGCCGACCGGGATGTGTCGCGCTTTCCAAACGCGAATGCGACAAGCTGCGATGTGCCAGGTTCGCGATGCTCCAGCTTTACACCACAGGGGCGGTTTATTCTTGGCCCGAACTTCGGTTTCGCCGACGTCACGCTAAATGATGGCGTGCTCAACGATGGCATGGGCAACCTTCCGTTTTTCGACCCGGCCAACCCGGCCTCAGGCGATTTCAATCAGTTCGATGCCACTGACCGTTTCAACTACAACGGCCCCGGCTTCAACTTTTTGCGCACACCGGTTGAGCGCACCAACATCTACGCCAGCGCCATTCACTCATTGACCGACGATATTGAACTTATAATGCGCGCGTCCTACACCAATCGAACCTCATCCACCAAGGCCGCGCCGGAACCGCTTTGCCTGGGTGCAGGTTGTGGTAACGCGATCAACGACAACTTTGTGATCTCGGCGCTCAACCCGTTCAACCCGTTTGGCGCTGACCTGTCGGTGGCCAACGGCAATCTGGAGTTCTTTGGGCGTCGGCCTCTTGAGTCGGGCGGACGCATGTTCTTCCAGGACGTCAACACCTACTTCCTCAGCACGGCGCTCGAGGGCAGCTTTGACTGGAACGACCGCGAGTTCTACTGGGACGCCACGGCCAGCTACGGCGACAACCGCGGCTTCCAGGAAAAATACAATTCGCACAATGCCGCGCGACTGCAGATCGCCATGGGCGATCCGGCCGTGTGCGATGCGACACCCGGTTGCGTACCGTTCAACTTCTTTGGCGGCCAGGGACCAGACGGCAACGGCTCGATCACCCAGGAGATGCTCGACTTTGTCACCTACACACAGCGCGATTTCTCCGAGCAAACCCTGCGTAACTTTGCTGCCAACATTGCCGGCGAAGCATTTCAGATGCCTGCTGGCGCGGTCGGCTTTGCCGCCGGTGCGGAATATCGTGATCGCGAAGGCTCGTTCCGACCTGACCCGGTGGCTGAACGCGGCGAAACGGCGGGCATCCCATCCGGCGCTACGGCGGGCGCATTTGACGTGACCGAGTTCTACGGTGAGCTGAACATTCCGTTGATCGACTCGGCGCAGTACCTTGAACTGAACCTTGCCGCGCGTACGTCCGACTACAGCACGTCGGGTTCTGAGGCTACCTACAAGGTCAGCACGCTGTATCAGCCGATTGAAAAGCTGTCGCTGCGTGGCTCCGTATCCACCGGCTTCCGCGCGCCAGGTATTGGTGAACTGTTTGGCGGCGCCGCACGTGAAGACTTTAACTTCCTCGACCCCTGCGCCGACGTGCTGGCAACGGCCGGCTCCGCCAACGGCGGCCGCGATACGCCGCAGCCGCAGAACATCATCGACAACTGTGCGACGCTTGGCGTACCGGTCGGCTTT
>CAYGSQ010000037.1:9241-13678 GCA_964352435.1 uncultured Gammaproteobacteria bacterium
GAGCATCGAAATTGACGATGCCGTCGCAGGCCGTATTCCCGGCGACGTGCTGACCGCCTGTGTCAATACGCTCAACGATCTGTTCTGCGATCTGACACCACGTACCGGTTCCGGCGCGCTTGATGTCATCGACAACCAGCTGCAAAACATCGGCGGCATTCAAACTTCAGGCTTTGACTTCATGCTGCGCTACCGCGCACCTGAAATCGCCTGGGGCCAGTTCTCCGTGTCGTTTATTGGCACCATTCTCGACGAGTTCGAAGAAACCACCGCGAACATCGACGGCACCTCCACGGTCACTGATCGTACCGGCACGCATACGAACGAGACCTTTCAACGTGCGTTTCCCGAACTGCGTACCGTCACGACCATCGACTGGCTACGACGCAACTGGTCGGGCTCGCTCACCTTCCGCTGGACCGATTCGATGGATGCCCCGGACGGCAGCGAGCTGGACTCGGCCATGTTCACGGACCTGCGGTTGAACTACGCACCGGAGTTCGCCAACGATGCACTGACGCTGTCTGTTGGCATCAACAACCTGCTTGACGAAGACCCACCAATCTTCGGACCAAGCACCACCGGCATGAGTAACGTTGTGCATGACCTGCCCGGTCGGGTGGCGTATGTCCGCTTTGGGTATGAGCGGTAGCGTCTAGCTGAAGCAATAGGGAAGGCCGCGGCGTTGATAAGTCGCGGCCTTTTTTTGCTGGTGTAACTTCGAGGCTAATTGACTTAGAGTTGCAGGCTACCGCTATTGAGGTAGCTACCGATCGACCATCGGCACCTGCACTCTGACACATTCGGTCAACGGTCATCCGCTAAACGGAAATCGAATCGTCTTCAGTCGACGGCCAGCGGATGCGGTGCCTTTCGAAAAGATCGAATGGGATCAGTTAGTCATCAACGGGCATCCTCTTTTTTCACAAGATCAAGCCGACGACATCATGCGCCAGTTTCAGGACTACCCTGACTCGCGGCCGCAGAGTGAGCAGATAATGACGGTCCAATTGCTCGAGCAATCGCCTGCCTCACCTCGCGACGCTGCCATCCGTGTCGGACAGCGCAGCTGGCCACTCCAGCGAAAAGACAACAGCACGAAACTGGATGACAGGACGATTTCGCTACCTACCATCTACACATACTCAGTGACGGGCGATGTCGCCGAGGAGATTCTTTCTGCGCTGGAGACGCCTTCAAACGTTCTGGTGACCGCAACATTAGTCACGCAGTCTGCCGGTTCGACGGCGACAAATGACAGCGCTTCGACCTCGCAGGACGCAGCAACGATGCATACAGACACGGTCAACTCCCACGTCGGTATCGTGGTTGCAACGAACTCTACGTCCGAGGCAACGACACAAGAGCATCAGGCCGGGATTCGCCGCGCGTACAAGCGCGCACCGGAGCCCGTGCTGCGTTTTGATACCCGATCAACTAATCTCGCACGAACCATCGACGACTATCGATCTTGCTATACGACGAACGATTGACTGAATTGCTTGTTGGGTTCGACTAGCGTGAGCGCGTTCATCTCAAAAAATAGCCGTGCAGAACCATCGACGTCAGGTGCGTACCAGTCCGGCGGTGGGGTCGTGCCCCTCTGCGGCCACAACTGTCGCAACCAGCGTCTTCAGAATAAGTGTCACCGATTGCGGCACACGTTTTTTCGGTTGCTTCGGTACACATTTACTTTTAGATCTGCGGGCAAACTCTACGTATCCAGAATGCCCGATTCGGGTGAGACCGTACCGGCGAAAATGATAGCACCGGGCACTTTCTTGTCGAACAAGCAGCCATCCTCTGGCACATTTTTTGGAAGAGTATTTGGCACTTAACACCATGAATATAAATGAAAAATAGGTCGGTATTTGATAGAATTAGCAGGTTGTTTATCACCTCAGGGAAGAGCCATGAACGCCACCAATCCACTGGCTAAACGTCATGCCGATATCGATGAACTGGATCAGTCTATCGTCAACTTGTGTCGGCGGATCAACGCCGCGAACTATGAACTACTGGTGCTCATCCGCGAGTTTGATGAACGCGCCGGATGGCTCAAGTGGGGACTGAATAACTGCACCGAGTGGCTGCACTGGCGGTGTGATATTAGCTCGAGTGCCGCACGGGAGAAGATTCGGGTCGCGCATGCGTTGAAGGATCTTCCACAGATTTCCCGGGCGTTTTCTACTGGCATGTTGTCGTACTCCAAAGTTCGGGCGCTGACGCGGGTGGCGACGCCTGAGAACGAAGCGTCGTTGCTGGACTTTGCCATGACCACGACGGCGGCACGCGTGGAAGAACGCTGTCGGCAGTTGCGTAACCTCCACCCCTCCGCGGAGGTGCGGGCGAATCGGGTGCATCGCAACCGATCGCTTTCCATGTGGCGCAACGCCGAGCGTGGGACGATGACGATTACCGTCGAACTGCCGGTCGTTGAGGGCGAGGTGATCGATCAGGCTTTGAGTAAGGCGATGGAACGCCATGTCTCAAACGACCCCGAGTCCGCATCGACGTCGTTTGCGGCACAACAAGCCGATGCACTGGTAAATCTGGCGAAGTCTTACTTGGGTGGCGACGATGAAGCCTCACCACGCAACCGCGAAAACTACCAAGTCGTCATCCACGTCGACGAAGCCGCACTGACCGAAGGCGAAGGACGCTCGGATGTCCCACTTCAAACTGCCAGGCGTCTGACTTGCGACGGCAGCACGGTCACAATGATCGACAATGCAAAGGGCGAGCCGCTGAGCATCGGCCGCAAAAAACGCACGGTCCCCACCGCCATGAACCGGGCGCTCTGGGCGAGAGACCACGGCTGTACCTTCCCGGGCTGCACGCACACCCGCTATGTCGATGCCCATCACGTCGTCCATTGGGCCAATGGCGGGGAGACAAGCCTTAACAATCTGATTCTGCTTTGCACCCAGCATCATCGACTGGTCCATGAAGACGGCTACGACATCCGAAAGAACCTGCAAGGCAACTGGTACTTCCGCCGCCCGGACGGGCGCGCCATTCCCGATGTCGGCTTTATTCCCGATGACGTGCTTGATGATGACATCGTCGCGGTTTACTGCACGCATCCCCACAACGACAGTCACCATTGCGACTACATCAGCGGCGGTAGCGGGAGTAACGCCGACGACCACAGCAACAGAGCGAGCGCCAGCGGCCCGCCCACCACGAGCAAAGATCCCCGCCAAAGATTCGCCGAGCAACTACCGAGTCAAGTCCAGGAATCGGCTGGAAATTACTGGACCAACGCACCAGCTGGTCCTTGTTAATATAGTCTTGAAAAACGGCAATCGGGCGATCAATAAAGTATTGAAACCGCCGTGCTTCGCAGCCCACAAAACGACCGTTATCGCCTATAAGCGGACAGTTGCCAGTACAATGTTTGAATCAATTGAGTGTAGGAGTCGGAGTTCTTAGTTCCCCTAGGCCGTACCGAAGCACATCGGCACCAATAGCAAGAAAAGGTGAGACGGATACGCGACCGCTAACTAATATGGACTCTCCTTGGGAGGCTTACTCATATGACCTGGTCACGACGAATGAACTCGGCCATCGCTTTTATAGAAGACAACTTGGAAAGCGCACTGAATATTGAGGACGTCGCACGGGTGGCTTGTTGCTCGAAATACCACTTCCATCGAATGTTTTTCGCCAGCTTCAATGTAACGTGTGCGGAATACATTCGAAGACGAAAGCTCACCATGGCTGCCGTCGAAGTGCTCAATAGTGACAGAAAAATCGTCGATATCGCTTTAGCACATGGATACGATTCTCCCAATGCCTTTACTCGCGCATTTCGAAATATACATGGGGTCAACCCGAGCAAAGCTAGGTCGGATGTAGTTGCCCTGTCTTCGTTTAAGCGAGTTTCTTTTCCGCAATCAGATAGTGATGAAGAAAAAATGGATTACAAAATAGTCGATGTGCCGGAATTTGCGGTCATAGGTAAGAGCAAGAGCTTTGAATTCGCGCGATTCGCCAAAGATGGTCCACAGTTCTGGAAAGAGTTTGTTGGTACAGATGAATATCAGGAGCTAATTCTTCAAAGTGATGGAATGCCCGGTCCCACAACCGGTGCACCATTGCTCTCTGCATATTTCCCCAAAGAGGATGGGACGCGAGATGAATTCCTGGACGTTCTCGGTTTGGAGTCAGCTGTCAAACCAGAAACAAAAGCATTGGGCTTACATCGAGTTCCAGCAGCAACTTATGCCGAGTTTGCTTGCACTTACAAGAGCTCAATGAAAACGAATCGCTATATCTATGGCGAGTGGTTTTCTTCAACTGGGTATGAGAGAGACGGGAACAAGCCGGACATAGTGGCTTACTATCCCATACCTTTTAGGCCGACTAACGAGATGCGGATTCGTTGGTGGATACCAATCATTGCGAAGCGATAATGCTGCATCTGCTAGCCGA
>CAYGSQ010000038.1:0-4093 GCA_964352435.1 uncultured Gammaproteobacteria bacterium
GTCATCACGTCACCCGCTATCCGGCATCGTGCACGCCAGATGGGCATCAACTTGGCGAGCGTCGGGGGCAGCGGTCCGAACGGGCGTATTTTGCCAGCCGATTTTGAAGCCTTTCTTGCACGCGGATCGTCGCCCGCCGCGGGTCCCGCATTCGTGCCGGCCGAAACAACTGAGGTAAAAGTTATCGGGCTGCGTCGGGTCATCGCCCAGCGCATGAGCGAAGCCAAACGTGAGATCCCGCATTTCTCGTATGTCGAAGAAATCGACATCACAGAGGTGGACGCCCTGCGCGCACATCTTAACGCTCGTGGCACTGGCAGCAAACTCACGCCGCTGCCGTTCATCGCTGTTGCGCTCATGCGGGCATTGCGCGAGTTCCCCCAATGTAACGCGACCTACGACAAACAGCGCAATGTCATCATTCGCCACGGTGCCGTACACCTTGGGATTGCGACGCAAACGCCGGACGGGCTCAAGGTTCCGGTCGTACGCAACGCTGATCAACTTACGCTCGTAGACATGGCGGAGAACATTCGACGCGTATCCGCTGGCGCGCGTGACAATACGATTGGTCGCGATGAGCTGACAGGCTCAACTATTACGCTCACCAGTCTGGGCAAGCTTGGCGGCATCGCGTCAACGCCGGTGATCAATATGCCGGAGGTAGGCATCATTGGCGTTAACCGAGCCGTGCAGCGACCCATGATTCACAACGGCCAGGTAGCGGCGCGCCTGATGATGAATCTGTCATCGTCCTTCGACCATCGCTTTGTCGATGGCTTTGACGCGGCCGCAATGATCCAGCGCATGCGCGAAATGCTCGAGCATCCTGCAACACTGTTTATGCCGGCCCACTAGCGCCAACGCACTAGGTACAAACCCCGGCGCCACGTGGAAAATGCGGATGGCGCAGTCCACCACCGTTCGCAAGAGTGAGCGCCATGATTAGTAGCTACCTGGTTTTGAAGTGGTTCCACATTCTGGCCATGGCCTATTGGCTCGGCGGTGAGTGGGGTGTGTTCAATGCGTCACGCTGTGTGACCGATCCGAAGCTGTCGCTCGATGAGCGCAAGCGTCACATGGAAACGGCCTACCGTATCGATATTCTGCCGCGCACGGGCATCGTCTTGCTGTTGCCGCTGGGCCTGCATATGGGCAATCGAATGGGTATTCAGCCTCTGGGCGGCCCGTGGATTGTCGGCATGTGGTGCTTCGTTGCCGTGTGGCTGAGTCTAACCTGGGCGGCCTTTGCACAACGCGGTACCGACCTTGGTGTGCGCTTGACGCGCATCGACGAGTACATTCGTTACGTGATCATTCCGATCCTGCTGGTGGCGGCCATCATGTCGTTCGTCGGTGATGGGCCGCTGAAGACCCATTGGTACGCGGGCAAGGTCTTTATCTATGCGTTATTGCTGGTCATCGGGCTTTATCTGCGCGTGATCATGCGCGAGTGGGTGGGCGCCTTTCGCGCGCTGGAAGACGGCGGACCTGACGAACAAATCAGCGCCCGCATGGAAGCGTCGTTGGCGCGTGGCCGAATGATCGCGTACGTCTACTGGATCGGCATTGCGACGGTGGCGTTTCTGGGGACGGTCAAGCCGAACTTCTAGTCTGCCTTGGCCGTTGACGCTCGCTGAAGGCGAGACCGCCCGCAAAGCCAATGGCGCTGACCCAGTGAAGAAACTTCAGAGCTTGTTTCATAGGTCGCTAGTGTAACCGCAGCGGGCGTTTGGTCGTAGATCAGGCGCGGCGTGTCAGGCCTCGCCAACGACCGGTGACGGCGCAGCCGGCTTGGCCCGCTTACGCGTCAACGCGAGTGCATTGCCGGCCAGCGCAATGGCCAGACCCACCAGCGCCATGAAGGTCCACTGAAACCCTTCCATAAAGGTCGAAATAATCAGTGCGACGATGGGGAGCAACACCGAGCTGTAGGCCGCGCGTGCCGAGCCAATGCGCTCGATCAATAGCAAATAACAGGTAAAGGCCACGGCCGATCCCAATACCGACAAATACAGCATTGACCAGACATAGCCCGGGTCCCAATGAATGATCAGGGGACGCCCCATGGCAGCGGCCAGTGCCAGCGACATGACACCGCCAAGCAGCATGCCCCAGGCATTGACGGCGGTGACGGGCAGCTTGCGTTCAATGTTGACGATCGCGGCCATGTTGCCAAGCGATGCGCAGTAGACCGCGCTCACCCCCAGCGCAATGCCGGTCAGAGTTTGCGAACTGATTTGGGTACGGCTGAGCTCGGGCCAAAAGAGCAACGAGACGCCAAAGACGCCGAGTACACCGGCCGTCACGACGCGCAGTGAAATACGCTTGCGAAAGAAAATAAACTCATTGAGCAGGTTGGCCGGGATGAGCAATGTGAATATGACCGCCATGAGTCCTGACGTGATGAAGTTGGTCCCGTGGTACACCAGCAAATAGTTGGCGCAGAACATCAGTGAGCCCTGTAACGCGACCATTGGAATAGCCGAGCGCGGGATGGTCAGGGGGCGCCGACGTACGATCGCGATGCCGAACAGGACGATGGCCGCCAGCGTAAACCGAAACGCAATGGAGACCTCTTCGGCGGTGCCGTTGAGCTGATAGGTGATCGCGATCCAGGTGGAACCCCAGATCAGGACCGTTGCCGCATACAGTGCCAGAATCATGGTGCAGGTCCGGGGTATTGAGATGGTCGAGAATCAGTATAACCGGGGCCGGTGCGACAGCGTCGGGTAATTTGCCGCACATCTTGTGATGATCGGTATCAATCAAACGGGTAAATGCCGCGCGGGCTTTTTTTTGTATCGGCGGGCTAACCTTTTTCGGTCGGTGAGCCTCTAACGAATATGGACCAGCCTTCGGCGCCGCCGCGCGCCCCAACACAAGCGCAGTTTCATGCGGCGATCAACAGCGGCTCGGGTCATTGGCTGGCCGCCTGCGTGGGCATAACGCGGGATCAGACGCTGGCACAGGACTGTGTGCAGGATGCGCTCACCACGGCGTGGGCGCGACGCGACCAGTATCGAGGCGATGCGGCGCTCACCACCTGGATTCATCGAATAGCGGTCAATACGGCGCTGCAGGCTTTGCGCAAACAAGGCCGCCGTTCATGGGCGCTGCTCGATGACGATCTGGTGGACCATACGACCACGCCGGATGAGGCGTACGTGTTCGATCAATTTGGCGATGCGCTGCAAGCGGCGCTGCGTGAACTCAGCGATCTGGAGCGCGTGTGCTTTGTGCTCAAACATCTGGAGCAGTGGCGACTCAAAGAGATTGCGGAGCATCTCGAGCTTGGCATCGGCCAGGTGAAGCAAGCACTGTTTCGCGCGCTCAAAAAACTGCGGGCCTCGATGGGCGCGCCAGGAAAACACAATGATTGATGATGACCAGCTAACGCTGTACTTCTATGACGATGGTCTTGCAGATCATGAGCGCGACCAGATTGGACGCGCACTGGCGCAAGACGCAGGGCTTGCCGCGCGCTACGCGGCGCTGTCGCAAGATCTCGAAAAACTGGGACAGGACGCGTATTCAACGAACGCATCAGACGAGTTCACCGCATCGTTGCATGAGGTTCTGGTGCAGTTGCAGCCGTCGGCAAGCGTCTCGCGCTGGCAGCGCTGGACGCTGGCCGCATCGCTACTGGCCGCAGTCGCACTGACGGCGTTGCTGGTGCAGCGTGTGCCGGTCCAGCCGGCACCGAGCACGGCACAGCTACCAACGGTGCCCGCAACACAGGCGCCGTCATCCCAGCGCATGGTGGTCGCGCATCTGGCGCAGAGTCGCCTGCAACTCGTGCGCTATGACACGGCGGATACGTCACGGCGCAGCGAACTAATTCGCGAGCTGGTTGAGCAAAATCGTTCCGTTGAACACGCGGCGCGGCGCAACGGCGATGAAGATCTGGCACGCGTTCTGCGTGCGTTTGAAAGCGTACTTGAACGACTGGCGAGCGCGCCGGAACAGGCGGACGAGCGCGAGCAATTGTTCGATCAACTCACATTTGAAGTCAACGCGATGCTAACCAAATTCGATGCGCCAGCGTCAGACCCAACGATTACATTTTGAACCGGAGACGTTTGTCATGACG
>CAYGSQ010000038.1:4103-13581 GCA_964352435.1 uncultured Gammaproteobacteria bacterium
GCTTGGGCGTTAGCGCCTGTTTGGCGACGCCGACCTTTACCACGACCGCCGCGTTTGCGCCGGGCGAGATGGTGCGTTTGGCGGCGACCGATAGCGTCGATACGCTGGCGCTCAAAGAAGCAGCGCTGCAAGCGCTTATGAATGCGCCGCCCGAGCGCGCGCTAACCGTCCTCGAACGTGTGATGCGTTCCGACAGTGACCCACGACTTAAGAAGCGCGCGCTGTTCGTGTTGGCCCAGATCGAACTGCCCGGCGCCACCGATCTACTGATCAGCACGGCGAAAGGTAACGATGAAGAGCTGCGCGACGTGGCAATCCGCACCATTGGCATTCATGGCAACAAGCGTGGCCTGGACGAATTGATGTCGGTGTATCAAGGCGCCGAACGCGCAACGCGAAGAGCGGTACTCAACGCCTTCCTGATCGCGGACGCAGACCAGCAGGTTTTTGACATTGCCCGCGCGGCGACCGATGAACAGGAATTTGATGATGCCGTAGGCGTTCTGGGTGCAATGGGCGCAACGGACAAGTTACGCAGCCTGAAAGACCGGGCGGCCGTATCAAAGGGCCTGATTCGGGCCTACGCCATCGCTGAAGACATCGAATCGCTGGCTGAGGTGGCGCGCGCAGGTGCCGACGAAGCCACGCAGCGACGCGCGATTCGCGCGATGGGTGTGGTGGGCGGCGTTCGCGCGAGCGCCTTACTACTTGAGTTCTATCGCACCAGCGACAGTAGTGAGCTGCGCGACGCTGCGATTGAGGGCCTGATGGTGGCCGACGACGATCAGAGCATTCTCGCCCTTTTTCGCGAGAGCACTGACGATCGCGAGAAGAGCAAGCTGCTGCGCATGCTGGTCAATATGGACAGTGAGGCCGCGCTGGACGTTATCGATAGTGCACTTGGGCTGGAGGAGTAACGATGCGCCATAAAAACTACGGACTGTGCGTGCGGGCCGCCTGGGCCATAGCGCTGGTTGGAATCGGGGCGAGCGCTCTGGCTCAGAGTTTCTTGCCGGACGGAGATGGTTGGTTCTATTGGCGTATTGATGCCGTCGCCGACGCGCCGACCCGCTGTTGTTTCGATTGGCGCGATGGCGATGCCGTGCCGCGCCAGTGCAATCTTGATCGCCGCCGCGGCGGATTTGGGAGCATGGCTGACAAATCTTCCCGGGCGGAACACGCATGGGTCTATGCCAAGCGGCGTGACGGCGAGATTGTTGCGGTCAGCTCGTTTAGCCCTGATTGCCGCATCAAAACCGAGTCGCCGGCAATAGAAGTTGAAGACGTGCCTGCTGATCAAAGCGTTCGCTGGCTAACCCAACTGGCGTTGGCCGATCATGGACTGGCTGACGACGCGGTAGGCGCCATTGCGTTTCATGCCGATCCGGCCGGGCGACGTGCGCTCACGTCGTTGGCGCAGGGCACCGCAGCGATTCGCGTGCGCAAGTCGGCGGTGTTCTATCTCGGGCAGATGCATGCCAAGGCGACGCGTGATGTCCTGACGCAGGTGTTGTTCAGCGACTCATCGACGGCGATGCGTGAACATGCTGCGTTCAGCGTGTCGGAATCAGATCTTGATGATCGTGCGGATCTGTTGGCACGCCTGGCGCAAGAAGATCCGGACCCAAGCGTGCGCGGCAAAGCCTGGTTCTGGCTGGCGCAGACGGCGGATGCCAAAACTGAGGCCGCGATTGTTGCTGCGCTCAAGCATGAGCGTGCAACCAACGTACGTCATGAAGCAATATTCGCGTTGGCGCAGTTGCCGGATGAGCGGGCGGTCAAGGCGTTGATCAGCGTGGTCGAGAACGCCGCTGCACCATTGTCGGATCGCAAGCAGGCGTTGTTCTGGCTGGCAGAGGGGGAGTCCTCCACCGGGCTCGACTACCTGTCGCAAATGTTGGCGCAGTAATAAACGCGGGTACGGTGCGCAAACACCCGCCACCTGTGGCGGGTGTTTATCTCTGACTAAGGCGCGATACCGCTTGGACCTGGTTGGGTGAAGAATCGCAGCCGCATGATGCCCAGGTCCTGTACGTTGACTACGCCGTCACCGTTCAAATCGGCATCGGGATCGGCGGTGAAGAAGCGCAAGCGCAGCAACCCAAGGTCTACCGCGTTGGTGATGCCGTCATTGCTGAGGTCGGCATCGCACAGATTACCGAAGCCGTCACCATTGGTGTCGCGCTGGTCGGTGTTGGCGTCCTGGGTACAGTTGTCCATGAAGTTGCGCACGCTGTCGCCGTCAAAATCCGGCGGTGAAAAGAAGCCCGGCTGCAGCGCGTAGTTGGCGCTGCTGCTCATGCCAAGCGCTGTTGGCTGGGCCACGCTGTCTTGCAGTGTGTAGCTCGCCGACATCGCGGTGTTGCCGCCGCCATCGATGACGTCCCAGGCAATGGCGTAGTTGGCACTCGAAGGGCCTGCTGCCAGTGCTGATGCACCAAGCAAGCTCAATGTCACGGCAACCAGTTGTTTGAACATAGTCATAGCGTTCTCCGTCAGGCGAATCCGAACCGTCTCGACTTCGCGGTTAATTGGGTTGGCGGTTAGTGCTCGCGCTACGTGGCGCCGCCAGCGCGACCATATAGCGGCTTTTTCGTTGTACGACATCCGGGTGTTTTTCAAACGCCTGCAACAAGTCGTTCTTGGAGCCTGGGATCAATGTCATCCGATACTCATCAAACGACAGTTTAAGTGACTCCGCATCAAGGTCCAGCCGCACAGATTTTTGTCGTCCTGATCGATCGATCACTGTCGCGTTCTGGCTGTCTAACGACGCCAGCTCACCCCACAGCAGCGGCTCGCAAAACTCCTTGCTCGGCAACGGCCGCCCTTGAGCGTCGAGCAGATAGCCGCTATGCACACAGGCCTCGACGATTATCTTGCGCCGCTGTGGATCAAACAGTGCAGCATAGCCAACGGTCTTGTGATCGAGGGCCGAACGCCACTGCGACGCGGCGCCGACAAATTCTGCGGGCACGGTATAAACGGGCACGTTAACTGCTTGCGCCTGCTTCGGGTCCGTTGCTGACGTGGCAGTTTCGTGTAGTGATACATGCGGTGCGGCCGCTTCCTGCCCGATGTATTTGCCGGCAGAAAAGCTGACCGCGCTGATCGCTACAATCGTTGCGCCAATGGCCCATAGCGTTGTGAATCGTTGATTCATCATTCGATGTTTGCACAAATGGCGTAGCAGGTATCCGTTTGATTTTCGAGATCATAGCTCGATGCGCAGGCCCAGCTAGTGTCCGAGTTTGGAAAGCTCTGGCCGATTGCGCCGAAGCGCGGGGTCGTACCGTTTGATCCACCACCAAGTACACGTTTTCCGCTCGGGCACGATACGATTGCGGCGCCCCAGAAGCAGGGCAGGTTGCCGTGGGCGTGGCATTGCGCGACTGAGACATTGAGGGGGTAGTTGGCGGTGACACGCTCGAGGCCCAGTGCCGCTTGACCGGTGACATTCAGACTTGGCATCGTGGCGGCGTAGCCGGCGACCGGCGACGCACCGGCGAAACCGACGCCATTGGCGTTTGAGCGGAAGACGTCGCGTGCGCGGACTGCATCGCGCATCGCGAAATCGTCTTGACGCGCGGTGATCGACCCAAACTGCGTTACACCATCGGCGCTGTACCAGCGGAAGCCGTTGAAGTCATCGCGAATGATGATGTCGAGGCCGGAATTGACCTCAAAGCCGGCGGCACCGACGTCGATACCGTTGAAATCAAAGGTGGCGACGGGATTCACATCCGTCGGCTGAATGGTGCCGTCAGCGATATCCGTTCCAGTGACACTGCCGTCCTGAATTTTGGCGCTGTTCACCGCGGCGTTTGCGAGCGTAGTGGTTGATACCGAGCCAGGCGCGAGCATGCCGCCAACAATGCCGCCGGGGGCGACGCCCAGCGAAACATTGCCTGCTGCACCGCCACCGGTAAGGCCAGCGCCTGCTGCGACCCCGGTAATATCACCGGCACTTCCTTCCAGTGCGGTAATGCGGCCATCGTTATTGGCGACGGCGCTCTGCGTTGCGCTGACGTCACTTTCTACCGAACTTACGGCGCCCTGTAGTGCGGCCACTTCACCGGATTGGTCAAGATCGGCCGCGTCGGCGCCGTCGACCGTGTCGGCATCATTGGCTTTAAAAGAATAGGCGGTCGTGGTTAAGGGTCGTCGCGGCAGCAGCTCTTCGCCTGCGACAAACATGCCGATGTAGACCGGGCCGTCGAACAGGCCAGCCGGAAACGGGTTAGCGGGGTTGCCAAGCTGCACCGTGAACAAACCTTGCTCCACAATGACGGGCTGTGTCTGGTTCCACAGCGGCACGCCGCCCAGATCAACGTTGTAGGCGGCGAAGGTGATCGAGACGCTGGCGTCGACTGGGCTGCCATCTGCGTTGGTCAGATAGGCCTGATAGTTAATGCCGTCGGGCACAGCGGCGTGTGAGCCGGGCGCCATCGCGACGAGTAAAAACGCGGCAGCGATCATCAGATGCGTGATAATCGAGTGTGTGAGACGTTTCTTGAACATTTTTGTTTTCCCCTCCCCAAGGGTGATCTGGCTCACCGCGCATACACACAGTGTGAATCAGTCAGAATTTTTTAGTGATCCCCTGTTTATGCGATTTGCGACCGCGGATTCCCTCACCAGCCTTAAATAATCGCGTTAAGTTAATTATTTGCGGCTGGTTTGGCGCCACAGGGGTGCAGAATTATCTGCACCGCAACAAATTAAACGCTATACAGCGCGCTATGTTGTTCTCTCTACTTGATTACATCGGTGTTGCGCTGTTCGCGGTGTCGGGTGCCATCGTTGCGTCGCGGCTGCGGCTCGACATCGTAGCCTTCGTGTTTTTCGCCACCATGACCGGCGTGGGTGGCGGTACCGTGCGTGATTTGTTGCTCGATGTGCCTGTTTTCTGGACCGTGCAACCCGAGTACCTTTTGGTCTGTGTCGGCGCGGCGTTGCTCACCTGGTTTATCGCGCACCACGCGGAACACCTTGGCAAGCCGTTGCGCTGGGCCGATGCGATCGGTATCGCCGCGTATTCGGTGATGGGCGCAGCAAAGGCGCTCTCCGTCGGCAGCTCACCGATTGTGGCGGTGGTGATGGGTGTGTCGACGGCCCCGTTCGGTGGCGTCATGCGCGACCTTGTGGCGGGTGAACCCTCCGCCATCATCAAGCCGGAAATTTACGTGACCTGTGCACTGGCAGGCGCCAGTACCTTTGCCTTGTTGTCCTGGCTCAGTGTCGATGCCTGGTGGGCGGCGGGTGCCGGTTTTTCGGTCGCGCTGTTTCTACGGGCCGGTGCCATTATCCGCGGCTGGTGTATGCCGCTCTACCAGGCAAAATAAAATAAAAAAGGCCCTGCACATGCAGGGCCTTGAGAGTTGACGGCCAACAAACCGTCTATCGGATCACGTCTTCACATAGTAAGTCTTTATGCGCCCTCGGGCGCCGGTTGTTTGCCCGAGCCCATCGGCGGAAGGTCACGGGTTTCCCTGATCTTGCTGACGGCTGCGCGCAACGCCTCGATACGCGTAGCGTAAGTTGTGCCCTCTGGCAGGCAATGCACGGCGTCGAGCGCGTCGAGTACCTTGCCGACGTCGTCGTGCAGACCGGTAATGTAGACCGTGCGGCCCGCATCATTGGCGTCACAGACAATGTTCTCGACCGCGCGCGCGCCAGACACATCAAGGAAGGGCACACTTGAGAAGTCGAGGATGATGGCATCGCCTCTGTCCTTGGCGCGCTCACGTACCTGCAAGCCCAGGTCTGCGGCCGCACCAAAGCTCAACGGACCGCCAAAGTCGAACATCAGTACGTGGCCGTCGGCCTGCGCCATCAGCTCGCGTTCTTCGTCCGACTGGGTAACTGCGCCACCGGTGGTACGGAAGGTCTTGAGTTGCTCGTCGGCCAGACGCTTCACGAAGGCCAGGGCCGCTAGCACTACCCCGCCCAGCACGGCGGCAATCAGGTTGACGAAAACCGTCACCAGAAGGACTGCCGCCATTAGCAGCAGGTCCCAGCGTGGACCTTTGTGGGCACGCTTGATGTAGTTGACGTCGACAATGTCCCAGCCGACTTTAACCAGAATGCCCGCGAGCACCGCGTGCGGGATTCGTGATGCCAGCGGCGCCAGAACGAGAACGGTTGCGACCAAAAGGACGGAATGCAGCATGCCTGCGATTTTCGTTTTACCGCCGGAGCGAATGTTGACCACCGTACGCATGGTGGCGCCGGCACCCGGGATCGCGCCGAACAAGCCGGCGATCGTGTTACCGATGCCCTGGCCGATGAGTTCCTTGTCAGAATCGTGGCGTGTACGCGTCATGTTGTCCGCGACCAGCGATGTAAGAAGACTGTCAATCGCGCCCAGAACGGCGAGAATGAAAGCGGCTTCAGCAACCAGTAGCAACGTGCTCTGGGTAAACTTTGGCATAACGAATGACGGGAAACCCATTGGAATTTCACCGAGTATTGGCGCGCCCGTTACGACCAGGCTCAATAGCGTACCAATGATCAGAGCAGCAAGTGCACCCGGGACATACTTACCCAGAGCTTTGGGCCACAGGAAAATGGTGACCAGGGTGACCGCACCGATGATCAGCGCAGGGATGACTGGGTCCATGACGGCGCCCGGAATTGCGGTCAATGCTGGAATGGTGCCGCCACCCTCGGGTTCGTGACCGAATAATCTTGAGACTTGCAGCGCAATAATGATGACACCGATGCCACTCATAAAACCGGAGATGACCGGGTAGGGCACGAGCCGGATGTACTGTCCGAACTTCAATATGCCGAACACGACCTGCAAGATGCCCGCGAGCACGACCGCGGCGAAAACCAGCGCTGGGTTGCCGCTGAGTGATGCGAATATACCGGCGAACACAACGACCATCGGGCCTGTCGGGCCGGAAACCTGTGCGCCCGTGCCGCCAAACAGCGACGCGAAGAAACCAACAAAAATCGCGCCCCAGAGGCCGGCAATCGGACCTGCGCCCGATGCCTCGCCAAACGCAAGCGCCAGCGGCAACGCCACCACGCCAGCCGTCAGGCCGCCGTAAATGTCGCCGCGCATGTTAGAGGTGTCGAAAAATTTCATGATTTAACGTCCTTAAAAAAATCAGACTGCCGAATCAGGCAGCGCAAGTACCGGAAGCTGCCAAAAGGGCAACCTGTTCGGCGTAGCGTTCGTCAACGGCAACGAAGTTCTTCTTGTCTTCGTCATAGGCGTGCACATCCCCGGTCTTGATGTCGTACACCCAGCCGTGCAATTCCAGATCGCCTTTCGCCAGGCGCGCGGCGACAGCCGGATGGGTTTTGAGATGCGTCAACTGCAAAATGACATTGTGCTTAAGCAGTAAGTCCATGCGTTCTTTGTCGGACTTGCCTTCGCCGATATGGTTGACGATCTCGACGGCGGCCTTGGAATAGCCAAGCCACTCTCTGACGTGCGGCAATGCGTCCAGGCCTTCAGGGTTCATTGCGCCTTTCATCGCGCCGCACTCAGTGTGACCGCATACGACAATGTGTGGCACCTGGAGGGCCGCGGTGGCAAATTCGATTGACGCGGTCATACCCCCGGTGTGGTTGGTATGTGGTGGCACGATGTTTCCAGCGTTACGACAGATAAAAAGTTCACCCGGCTCCGTCTGGGTGATCATGGCCGTTTCAATACGCGAGTCTGAGCAGGTAATAAAAAGGGCTTCCGGTGACTGCCCCTTGCTGAGCTTTTCGAACAGCTCTTTTTTCTGTGGGTACACTTCGTTTTGAAAGCGCACTACGCCTGCGGCGAATTTCGGCATGTATCTAAATCCTTTATTTTGATGCTGTTTTGGTGTCTTCGACGGACCACAATTCGCGAGCCGAATCGATGGCGGACTTGCTCAAGCCCCCCATGCGTCCCTCAACGAACAGCAATCCCTCAGCGATCCAGCGCGCAATTTCGGGCTGACTCAGGTGGTAAAAGTGATGGCGACCATCGCGCCGCTCCTCGACCATACGGTGTGCTCGCAACAGGCTCAGGTGCTGTGAAACGCGCGGGCCGGGTAGGCCCAGAGACGCAATCATCGTGTTGACGTCGCGTTCGCCTACGCGCAGCTCCTCGATAATGCGGATCCGGTCAGGGTGAGCTATCACCTTGAAAATACTGGCAAGTTCCTTCGCGACAAGGCTGCGACTTGGCATATGCGGTCCCCTGGAAAGGTGATTGATGTGCAGCAATACCTGCGAATTATCAAATGTTTATATCTGCGCATCTTTGAATCTATTAAGACAAGAATATACGGCCGCGCCTGGACCGCGTCAAGTTTTTTAACAATGCGCAGCGGGTCCCGGGCCGCGGTCTGTTTTTCAGGCGCCGAAGGGGGGTGCCGGGTCAGTACCGGGGGGAATTTTCAGACTTGTAAGGTACTCATCAAGCTTGGCTTGCGCCTGATCACCAAACAAAATTTGGCAGGCTTCGCGCAGGCCTTCACTGCGGGCGACCTGGTCCGGCCGCACGACCATCGTAATTTTCGAGCGCCGCCGCAAAAAGTCGTCGAGCTTGGTAATCATCTCATCACGGGCCGCTTGTTCGATTTCGCAGCGCAGGTACTCGGCGTTTTCGATCAACGGCGTCGCGCTCTGCGGGTCGCGCCGAATCGTCTCAAGTATCTCGAAGGCGCGAAGACCGTAGCGCCGCCAGAACCGGCGTGCGAGGGGCTCGGATGCGATCGGGTGGCGGCGGGTTTCCAGTGACATCCGTTCGGCCTGATGCAAAAACTCATCACGCACAGATGCAGACGGCTCACCGTACCAGCGCCGCTGCACGAAAGGCAGGGTGACGCCAAGCCCGGCCACCGCGCCGGCGACTTCGTCGCCAACGTTGAAACAGTCGGTTATTTTGCCGCCAAAAATGCTGACGATCCCGGCCTCGTGGTCAATTTCGACGATGTGTTTGCGTGACATGGCGACCCAGTCGCTACCCACATCGTGGCCCTCGACGGCCAGCGGGCGCACGCCGCAGCGCTCGGCAATAATATCGTCGCGGGTGAGCGTCCTTTCCAATTTGAGCAACTCGTTGGCATTGGCCAAAACAAAGTCGCGATCCTCGTCGGTCACGCCCGTAAACGGGTCATCCACCCGCGTATCCGTTGTGCCGATGCAGGTTTTCGGTCCCATGGGCATGACAAAAAACAGGCGCCCGTCGCTGGCAAAAAAGGCCAGGATGCGCCGGGTCTGTGTCACGCGATCGACGATCAGATGAATGCCCTTCGAAAACACGTGCCGATGCCGTGTCGCGATGCCGGCCGCGTCCGACAGCGCCTGCGAACCCGGTCCGCAGGCATTGACGATCTTGTTGGCCGTCAGGCTGAGGATCTCACCTGTTTCTGCATCGCGCAGCGTGGCGTGCCAGATGCCGCCCCGCCTAACCAGCGCTTCGCAGTCAACATAGTTGGCCGCCGCCGCGCCGTAATTCATGGCCGTGCGCACAAAATTGAAT
>CAYGSQ010000039.1:0-13467 GCA_964352435.1 uncultured Gammaproteobacteria bacterium
ACAACTTGACGACGGTGCGTTTTCCATGCGACTGGTTGGTAAGGACGGTGACGTTAAGGCCAGGACCGATCAGGTTGTCGCAATGGCGGACATCTATGCACGCATCGACACGATGCCGATGCGGCGGTCCGAGATGCGTGACCAGCCAGTCTCAGATGCGCCTGACTCAAATGTCGCGGCTGTGATACCAGCACCATGGCGCGACAAATTGTGTAACGAGTAGAAGCGCGGGCCAGGGAAGCTCTGCACAAGTCTGGGCGAGTGGCTTGACTTCCACGGGCGCCAAGCCGCGTCACGACTTGCGCAGAGCTTCCCTAGATGGCCGTGCGCGCGTTGAGGCCACTACCGCGACCTTTCCAGTAAAGCGCAATTAGCCCCGACAGCATGCACCAGCCCGCGGCAGGAAGAGGCACGACGCGTACGGCTGCGCCGTGGTAGTCCACGTCTAAAACATCGATAAATGTCACGGCGCTGATGAACTCGTCGAACAGACTGTTTCCGCCGATCGGCGTAATATCAAATTTGCCCAGGGTGTCGCCGGCGCTGAATGCAATCCAACCAACGGTGGCCGGCCCGCTCAATCCGTCAATATCGCCAAAAGCGCCGTTCTGCAGCAGGCCAGTTAATAATTCCGGGACCCTGTAAAAGTCAGGGTTGCCCAGCGCCGCGCTCATGAACTCGACATCGCGAAAACCCTGCGCATCGAATTCTATGTCATAGCCACCGCCGATGGTGATCTCGGGCAGCTCCACGCCGCCCAGAACTTGCGTGCCGGAAAAATCCATACGCAATTCGAACAGTAGAACCTCGCCAGCGGTGGCCAAAACGGCGCCATCTTCATCCAAAGCGTTGTCGCCCGTGTACAGCAGCGACAAGCTGGCTGCGTTGGCGCAAAGGGAAGTACAGAGCAGAGCCAGCACGCTGAAATACCGGTTAACCTTCATATTGATCTCCTGTTTCGTCCCTTTCTAGATGGACACGGATCAAATTACAAGGTGACATAATCCACGCCTGATCGAATGCTGTGCCGCACGGACCACTAGCGCGCCAAATCGTCGGCATACTCGCGCACCAGAAGTTCGGTAAACGCACTAGGATTGAGGTGGGTGGTATCGCTGAACATGTCGTTCGAGACAGCGGGCGTCTTTTGGTAGTTGCGAATCGTAACGCCGGTCTGTGCGGCAATGCGTGCCACGACCTGCGCCTGGCGCGCTAATGCGTCGGGCGTGTTGCGTACCCAGTCGTCGTTTTTAGGCAGCAGAAGCACTTCAACTTGCGGCGACATCCTTTGAAAGTTTTTGACCAGCGCAATGAACGACGTGACCAGCGTCTCATCAAAGTTCAAGTCCACGATGTCCGCGGTCCTGATGCGGCTGCGCAAGTCACGGTCCATAACGGGCGTTGCGGCCGCCCAGCGGAATGTACAGATAGTCCCGCAGCCAGCTCGATAACGAGATGTGCCAACGTCGCCAAAAGTCGACCGGCGAGACGGCAAAGTAGGGCAGTCGGAAGTTGAGTGGTATCTGAAACCCGAGCAGCAGCGCAAGGCCAATGGCCATGTCGCTGTAGCCTGAGAAATCGCCGTAGATTTGTCCCGCGAAGGCCAGTACGCCGGTCCACGTTTCCAGCAGGCTAACCGTGCCTGCCGGCTCAAAGGCCGCCGCCGCCAGCCCCGCCAGAATATCGGCGGCGGTCTTTTTCATCAGCCCGACGGTAATCAGCAGGAAAGCGTGTTTGGCATTGACCCAGGTGGGCACGGGCAAGCGATGAAAAAGAATATCGGCGTATTGAACAGCATATGGCCGTGTCTCGCGGTGGTCTTTTTGGTGTTTTTCCGACGCGCGAACGCCGACCTACACCATTAGGATGTTTCGTCGGTTGATTTGGTTTGCAAATTCTTTTGCAAGAGGCGGATGCGGGTTAAACGCGCCGCTCAGGCGGTCCAGACCCGCTTCAGCCCGATATTGCTGGCGACGGCGCGCGGCAGTGGTTTGTGAAGCGCAGGAGCGGTAACATTTCGCCTGCGCAATATCCGCAGCGCTCGCTTTATCGAATACTGATCCAAGGAATTTAAACCAACATGTCAGACACAACGCAGAAGATTATATACACGTGCACCGACGAAGCCCCGCAGCTGGCCACGGCCTCACTGCTGCCCATTATCCGCACTTTCTCTTCTGCCGCCGGTATTGAAGTTGAGTTGAGTGATATTTCTGTGGCGGCTCGCATATTGGCCGAGTTTCCCGAGCATCTGAGCGAAGCGCAGCGCGTCCCGGACAACCTTGCCGAGTTGGGACGTCTGACGCAGGACCCCAACGCCAATATCATCAAGCTGCCCAACATCAGCGCGTCGGTACAGCAGCTCAAGGCCTGTGTCGCCGAACTGCAGGCAAAAGGCTATGCCGTCCCCGATTTTCCGGACGACCCCAAAACCGACGAAGACAAAGCGCTGCGCCTGCGCTTCGGCAAGGTGCTCGGCAGCGCCGTTAACCCGGTGCTGCGTGAAGGCAACTCAGATCGACGCGCGCCCAATGCGGTCAAGGAGTTTGCCAAAAAACACCCGCACTCCATGGGCGAGTGGAAACAGTGGTCGCGCACGCATGTGTCCCACATGCACGAGGGTGATTTCTATCACGGCGAGCAATCGATAACGCTGGGCAAGGGGCGCACGGTCAAAATGGAGCTGGTCCACGACGATGGCAAAACGGACCTGCTGAAGTCGGACATCGCGATTCAGGACCACGAGATCATCGACCTGATGTTCATGAGCAAGAAAGCCCTGTGCGAGTTCTACGAGCGCGAAATGGAAGACTGTCGCGAGTCCGGCATCCTGTTTTCGCTGCACGTAAAAGCCACCATGATGAAGGTGTCGCACCCGATCGTTTTTGGTCACGCGGTCAAAATCTATTACAAGGATGCGTTCGACAAGCACGGCGCCTACTTTGATGAACTTGGGATCAATGTGAACAACGGTATGGCGACGCTGTATGAAAAAATCGCCGACCTGCCTGCGTCACGGCGCGAAGAAATCGAACGCGATTTGCACGCCTGCCAGGTGCATCGTCCGCGCCTGGCCATGGTCGACTCGGCCAAAGGTATTACTAACTTTCACTCCCCCAGTGACGTCATCGTTGATGCGTCAATGCCCGCCATGATTCGTTCGGGTGGTCACATGTGGGGCGCTGACGGCAAAATGTACGACTGCAAAGCGGTGATACCGGAGTCGACGTTTGCGCGTATTTATCAGGAGATGATCAATTTCTGTAAATGGCACGGCAACTTTGACCCGGCCACGATGGGCACGGTGCCGAACGTTGGCCTGATGGCGCAAAAAGCGGAAGAGTACGGTTCGCACGACAAGACCTTTGAAGCGGCCATGTCCGGTACCGCGCGCATCACCGACGCCGACACCGGCGAAGTGCTGCTCGAGCAGCGGGTGGAGCAGGGCGACATCTGGCGCATGTGCCAGGTCAAGGACGCGCCTATTCGTGATTGGGTCAAGCTCGCGGTCAGACGCGCGCGTGAATCCGACACGCCGGCGGTGTTTTGGCTCGATCCGTACCGTCCGCATGAAAACGAACTCATCAAGAAAGTCGAAACCTACCTCAAGGACCATGACACGGACGGGCTCGACATCCAGATCATGTCGCAAGTGCGCGCCATGCGTTACACGCTGGAACGCGTTGCTCGTGGCCTCGACACCATCTCGGTCACCGGCAATATTCTGCGTGACTACCTGACCGATTTGTTCCCGATTCTCGAACTGGGTACCAGCGCGAAGATGCTATCCATCGTGCCACTCATGGCGGGCGGTGGCTTGTTCGAGACCGGTGCGGGTGGTTCGGCGCCCAAGCACGTGCAACAGCTACTGGAAGAGAATCACTTGCGCTGGGATTCGCTTGGCGAGTTCCTGGCTCTGGCGGTATCCATTGAAGAGCTGGGCATCAAGCACGGTAACGCTCAGGCCAAGATTCTGGCCACGGCGCTCGATGCCGCCACCGGCCGTCTGCTCGACAACGGCAAGTCGCCGTCGCGGAAAGTCGGTCAACTGGATAATCGTGGCAGCCATTTCTATCTGAGCTTGTACTGGGCGGAGGAACTGACGAAGCAAACCGGCGACGCGGAGTTGGCGGCGCGCTTCAAGCCCTTGTTTGAGCAACTAAGTGAAAAAGAGCAGGTCATCGTGGATGAGCTGAACTCGGTGCAGGGCAAACCTGCAGACATCGGCGGTTACTATCTCGCAGATGCCGAGCTATGCGAAGCGGTGATGCGCCCGAGCAAGACGTTTAACGAGATTCTGAAAACGAACGGCTAGTCCTGTTTCAGTCGGCCGCCCCCGCAGTTGCGCTCGGACATCGAGGCGACCGCGGGGACAAGGAGACGTCTGCGAATGTTCCGCTTTTTCGAATCAAGGATAGACCCCTATCCGGCTGAGGAGCCGACGCAGCCACCAAGCGGTTTGATGGCGTTCTGCTGGCTGTACACACGGCCCATCGCTGGCTGGCTCGTGTTGATGGCATGCCTGAGCGCTTTCATCGCCGTGGGCGAGGTAGCCTTGTTCGGTTTTCTCGGGTCTATCGTCGACTGGCTGTCCAACGCTGAGCGAGCAGGCTTTCTTGAGCGAGAAGGTCAGCGCTTGTGGCTTATGGGTGGTTTCCTGTTGCTGGTTTTGCCACTGGCTATCTTGCTGCACTCTCTGATCATTCATCAGACGCTATTGGGTAATTATCCAATGATCGCCCGTTGGCAAATGCATCGATTCCTGCTCAAACAGAGCATGTCATTTTTTGCCGACGAATTTGCCGGGCGGGTTGCAACCAAAGTGATGCAAACGTCGCTGGCTGTGCGTGAGGCCGTGATGAAAGTGGCGGACGTGCTGGTTTACGTGCTGGTCTATTTTGTCTCGGTCATTTTTATGGTGGCGCAGGCAGATGCACGTCTGGCTTTGCCATTGCTCAGCTGGTTGGCCATCTACGCGTTTGTCGTCAGCTACTTTGTACCGCGTTTGTCCAGGATCAGTCGTGAACAGGCCGACGCACGCTCGATGATGACGGGACGCATCGTTGACAGTTACACCAATATCACGACGGTCAAATTATTCTCTCATGCGGGTCGCGAGGCCAGCTATGCCAAAAGCGGCATGGATGAATTTCTGCAAACCGTTCATCGTCAGATGCGTCTGGTGACCCTCATGCAGTTTTTCGTTTATTTCAATAATGTACTGGTCGTATTTCTGATTGCTGGTCTGTCTATCTGGCTATGGCTGGAATCGGTAGTGTCCGTGGGTGCCATCGCAATTGCGGTGGCCTTGGCGCTGCGTCTTAACGGCATGTCGCAATGGATCATGTGGGAACTCTCGGCGCTGTTTGAAAATATTGGCGTTGTACATGACGGCATGTCCATGCTGTCCGCCAAACGTACGGTGATAGATCAAGCCGATGCAGGGGTGCTCCACGTGCCCAATGGCGATATTCGCTTCGATAATGTGACGTTTCACTACGGCAAGGACACGGGCGTGATAGACGATCTGAGCCTGCGCATTGCGCCGGGCGAGAAGCTTGGGCTGGTGGGCCGGTCGGGCGCTGGCAAGACGACGCTGACCAATGTTTTGCTGCGCTTTTACGACCTTGAGCGGGGTGCAATCTCCATTGATGGCGTTAACATTGCCGGCGTGTCACAAGACTCATTGCGCAGCCAGATAGGGGTCGTAACGCAAGATACCTCTCTGTTGCACAGGACCATTCGCGACAACATCGCCTACTCGAAGCCCGACGTCTCGGACGCCGACGTTATCAAGGCCGCCAAGCGCGCCAAGGCCTGGGAGTTTATCGAAGCGCTTGAAGATCAGGCGGGCCGCAAGGGGCTCGACGCGTTTGTGGGAGAGCGTGGCGTCAAGCTGTCCGGTGGTCAGCGACAGCGTATTGCGATAGCGCGCGTGTTTTTGAAAGATGCGCCGATTCTGGTGTTGGATGAGGCGACGTCAGCGCTCGACTCGGAAGTGGAGGCGGCCATTCAGGAGAGCCTGTTTGAGTTGATGGAAGGGAAAACAGTCATCGCGATTGCCCACCGTCTATCTACGATCGCGTCGCTCGACCGATTGGTCGTGATGGAGCAGGGCGCGATTATCGAATCGGGCACGCATTCCGATTTGGTCAACGGTGGCGGCGTGTATGCCCACTTGTGGGCGCGTCAATCGGGTGGGTTTTTGGGTGGTGAGGGAGTAACGCCCACTGACGACGTTTGAGTGCGAAATTGCTGCCGCAATTTGGCGTTGCGGCCGGCTAGCGACATAAGCACCGAAGCGCCCACGACTATGGCCGCGCCCAAAATACTGAGTTGATTGAGCGGCTCGGATTCGATGCTGTCAATGACGGGGGCGAGCAACGCCATCCATGCGCGTGTAAGCAGTGGTGTAAAAGAGCGCCACACGGCAGCGGTGGCGGGCAATTTGCAATGACTCATTTCTGTGCACCGCCTCCGCGCCTGTCATAACGCCGGTCAGAAATAGCTCACAGCGCTATCAAGTTGTGCCGGGCCCGGCCGCTACAACTCCATGAAGCTGCGTCAGGCTGCAGGAGATAACGCTATTCGAAATCCATTTTCCCGCCCGGACCGCCGCGCGCACCGGGTCTGCATGTTTGTATTTGTCGCTGCCTTATTGGTGACGCCGCAAACCGTGTTGAGCTTGCCACTGTTTGATGTGGCCTCTGGCATGTCAACGTATCTCTCGCCAAGTCCTATCGATAATGCGGGCAACAGCACCGGCATACTATTGAGCAGCGCGTTGGCGTCATTGTTGTGGCTGCGCCGCGG
Source organism: uncultured Gammaproteobacteria bacterium (assembly GCA_964352435.1). Taxonomy (GTDB): domain Bacteria; phylum Pseudomonadota; class Gammaproteobacteria; order Steroidobacterales; family JBCCMA01; genus JBCCMA01. Next base: position 6,814 of record CAYGSQ010000039.1, read on the forward strand.
CGGCTCCCTGAGCGCGATGGCATTACTCGCTGTGTTGGGCTTTGCCGCGGGAATTGGCGCCTAAACCGCGACCGTGAGCGCGTTGTATTTCTTGTGCTCGCCGAGCCCTGCCTCTGGCAACTGGGCGCGCTGTTTGGCGTCTTTGCTCAAATAGGCATCACCACGCTCCAGCGACATCACATGGATGGCGTTAGCACGTTCAATGCGCGCATTTTCGTAACGCGCCAGCGCCGTACGCCAGTCATGGCGGTGTGCTCTAAACGCACGGGCAAGCACGTAGGCGTCTTCCATCGCCATCATTGCACCCATTCCATAAAACGGCGTCATCGGGTGCGCTGCGTCGCCCAGCAGCGCGACACGACCGTCGATCCACGTCGCGAGCGGCTGGCGGCTGTGTAGCGCCCATTGCATGCAGCGATCGGGATGCGTGGCGGCGATGATGTCCACCACATCGCCATGCCAGTCGATGAATTCATCCAATACATCGGATACATCGGCGCGCGCGGTCCAGCTCTCCAGATGGACAGACGACTTGCGCGCAATGGCAACATAATTGATCAAGCTGCCTCGCCGGACCGAATAGCGTGCAAACAATTTGTTTTCCGCGGGTACGGCGGCGAAGTGCGGGTCAAGTTTTACATGTGGTACGGCATCGCGTTCGATCAGGCCGCGCCATGCGACCATGCCCGTGTAGTGCGCAGGCTGCGTATCGAAATACTGATCGCGCACAACGGACTTGAGCCCGTCGCAGGCTATGACGACATCGCACCCGGCTGTTTTGCCTCCCGCGAAATTAAGGTCGACGCTCAACGCGTCCTGGCGAATGATTTCGAGCTCGTGCATCAGGTGGACTGATCGGCCCAGTGATTCCAGCGTACGAACCAGCAGCGCGTGCAAATCAGCGCGGTGAACGTGGCGTGCCGCGGTGCCGTGTTCGCGCTGGTGCTGATCGACATCGTATTGTTCGTAGGTTAGCCGCTCCGCGGTGGCAAAATGCAGCGTGCCGATGTGTTGGATGGGCGCTTCCAGTGCCTCGAGTGCCTGCCCGAGGCCCAGCGCGTTGAGGATACGCCCGGCGTCGATGCCGACGGTAATGCCGGCGCCAATTTCGCCCAGCGCAGTTGCCTGCTCGTAGACCTGAACATTGAAGCCAAACTGGCGCAACGCGATTGCCGCCGTCAGTCCACCGATGCCCGCGCCGATAATGGCGATACTGGGGTTCGGAACACTCACAAAATACTGGAGCTTGCGGGGCGCGTGGCCACGGGGTCAGCGATGTAAATCAAGATGCTCTCGGATTGCGATGCCTGACAGGTAACGTAGCGCCGTCGCGCGCCGTTTTCAAATTAGTTGAGCCACTCAGGGTTGGACGATGTGAGCTGCGCTGGGCGCGGCTCCATGTTTTTCAAGTAGGGCAGTAACCGATGCGAGTGCGGCACAACCTTAAAGTTCCCCTGGGCCACATTTCTCTACCAGTTTTGTGGCCTGCCACAATTGTTTGCTCGGCTAAACGCGCCGCCTTGGGACTTGCGATTTTACCGATGGTTGAGCATCGTTTTATACTGTGCGCGCAGCGTCAAATTTTTGCTGTATTGATTGAGGACTGGATTGTATGGCTTTTTCGCGTTTGTTTTTGAGTATTTCGCTGTGTGCCGGATTGATCGGCACGATGTTGCCCACAGCTCACGCCGAAAGACCGGCCAAGAAAATTGATCTGCGTCTGTGGAAGCTTACGCTCCCCACCGACAAGGATCTGGACGGCAAGGTTGATGAGGTCAGTGTGCAGCGACTGCGCAAGTTTTCGCACCCCGACTTTTTCTACGTAGACGAACATGATTTTGTTGTGTTCACTGCCCCGAACAGAGGTTCGACATCGGCGAACTCCACCAACACGCGAAGTGAGTTGCGCCAAATGCTTCGTGGCAGCAACACGAAAACCAAAACCCACGGCCCAATGAACAACTTTGCGCTGGCGGCGCATGCTGATGCCGATGAGTTTGCCTACGTTGGCGGGCTGCTCGATGCCACACTAAGAGTGCTGCACGTATCGACCAGCGCCAAGTACCCAGACAAACCGCCAGCCTACTCGGTCGTCATTGGTCAGATTCATGCTGTGAAAGATAAACAGGAAGCGGCCAGTGACAGCGGTTTTGGCTGGGGCAATGAACCGCTCAAAATCTTCTACAAGAAATGGCCGGGTCACAAAACCGGTTCGGTTTTTTGGACCTATGAGCGCAACCTTGCCGTCGATGATCCCGACAGAACGGATATTGCTTACCCGGTGTGGGGCAATTCCTGGGACAACCCTGAAGATCCTGGCGACAATGGCATTGCGTTGGGCGCACTGTTTAATTACAACGTTAACGTGCACGAAAATATCATGTACCTGACATTCAGGACCCGCGATCCTGCGCAAACCGTCAGGCATCAAATCAATCTGGCGGACAATGTTGACGCACAGGGTGTGGTGGACGACAAAGATAACCCGAACGGTTATGCCGGCGACGCGCTGTATTTTAAAGCGGGCGCATACAATCAGTGCAGCGTTAGAGACGACCCATCATTTCGATACCCTGCCTGCGCCGGAACCGGCGACTGGGAAACGGACAAGGCAAATGGTGACTATACGTCCGTGGCGTTTCGGCGTATCCAGTTGTCCAAATCGGTTGCGCCAGCCCCGCAGTAGCGGTTACTGCCACGATCGAAACAGGGCGCTGTGATCCTCGATAATGCGTTCCGTGACCTCAGGTTCAACGTGCTTGCTCCAGTCGCCGCGCTGGTACGAACCGCCAAGCACGATTTCGCCAGAGCGGGGAAACATATAGGTGACGCCTCGACCGCCACCAACGGTCAGGAAGTCGACGGCGGGGTCGGGCGGTAAAAAGATGAGCTGTCCTTTGATCGGCATCATCTCGTCATCGCCGAACAGTGCTTTGGCACCCAGGCCCGTGCAATTAAAAATGGTGTTCTCGCCCAGCGCCAAAATCTCGTCGACCTGCTTAAAATCACGCATCACGAACTTGCCGCCGGCGCGGTAAAAATCCGCCCGGACGCGACGTAAGAACGTGGCGGGCTCGATGATCATCGTGACTGTTCGCTTGACGAATTCCACGGGAAACGGATGTTGATGCGGTTGCAAATCGGCGATCGATGTAAACAGCTCAGGTAGTTCACGCAGGTAGTACGACAGCTCACGCGGGCGATCACCGATGTAGTAGTTTTCGACGAAGCGGACGCCGTAACCTGCGCCCACCAGATTCTGATACGCGTGATGCGCAATGCGCGCTGCAGCTTTGAATTGGGCTTCAAACGCTTTGGTCGCAACGCTCTCCCGGAACACGCTGGTCGGTGCCCATTGGCCGGCACCGACATTGGACGTGCTGTGGCGCAACGGGTCACGGGTGTAGATGGTGACTGACCAGCCGGCGTCCTGAAGCAGTCGCGCCGTGGTCAGGCCCATGATGCCAGAACCAATAACGGCGGCTTCACCAACCGGCAGTCCCGATGCCTCGCGCACGGCCAGCGCCGACGAACCCCAGGACAGCGTGATACCGCCACCTCCATGACCGTAATTGTGAATGATCGATTTCCTGTCCATCTGATCCCGTCGCACGACGAAGCCGGATGGCCGAAACGGTCGGTGCCCGACAATGGCGCGCACAATGCGATCGCGCGACACCCGCGGTGCGACGAACGGCTGGCGGGAAAGTGGACGCACATACGCAGGCGCGGGTGGTCGGATGGTGCATCCGGGAACTGCAGCGATAGCGCCGGCAGCGCCGAGGTTCTGAAGAAGGCGGCGGCGCGAACGTCGAGGATCAATTGCCATGCGAGACCTGCATCTGCGACTGGGACTGCACCAATGTAGACGCTGCTTCGATCAAGTCAATGGGCTGTGTCAGTTGAGCGTTGGGAAGCGCCGTCAGGCTCTGGTCATAGCTCCAGCGCTGGTCCAGCAAATCGACTAAACTTGTGCGTGCGATGCGGGCAACAAATCTAAAGGTGCGACCGGTGCCGGTAAATACAATACGTCGACTCTGGCGTGCGCTGTTGATCGTGACATTTACATTGTGCTGCACAGCCTGCACCGCCGATCCACGTCAGCGTATTTTGATTGCCGGAGATTCCACGGCGTCTTCCTACTCTGCCAAATACGCGCCGCAGACTGGCTGGGGTCAGACGTTGCCGTATTTTGTTCGCGATGACGTGGTTATCATCAATCACGCGTCGAGCGGTCGCAGCAGCAAGAGCTTTGCCGATGAAGGGCGCTGGAAAGATGTGCTGCGTGACGTGCGTCCCGGCGACGTTGTGCTAATTAGTTTTGGCCACAACGACGCGCGTGACGACACGCCGCGACGCTACACGAAGCCCGATACCGAATTTCGCCAAAACATGATTCGTTTTGCGCAGGATGTGCAGGCTAAAGATGGTGTGCCCATTATTTTGTCGCCGGCCGCGCGCAGGCTGTGGGAGGGCAGCGCCATGGTTGAAACTCACGGACTCTATGCGGTCAACGCCGGGCTTGCAGCGGCCACGGCCGGCGTCGATTTTGTCGACCTGTCCAATTTGTCGATGGCCTATTTTGAAACGCTGGGCCGCGAGGCGACCAAGCGTGACTTTCTTTGGCTCTTGGCGAGCACGGCCAATCCGCGCTTTCCAAACGGCGTGGAGGACAATACGCATTTTTCCGAGCTGGGCGCCTGTGGCATTGCGCGCATCATTGCGATTGCGCTGCACGGCACCGATGTGGGTAGCAACCTCGTGAACATAAAGATGACGGATACGCATACGGCCGTCGACGGTGCAGCCAGACCGATGAGTGTGCGTCAGTGCGCGGATGCGCTGAGGCGCGAACCGTGACGCGCGCGCGTCGATTGTATTGTCTGCTGGTGAGCGTCGCGTTGATCGGTATCGCGTCGTGCTCGCCAAAGACGCCGTCGGGCGTCTCGGAAACCGGGAGTACGTTGCCACTGCGCGAACGCCCGAACATTATTTTTTTGCTGGCGGACGATCAGCGCGCTGATTCGCTGTCGGTGAGCGGTCATCCGTTTGTGCAGACGCCAAATATCGACCAGCTGGCCCGAGCAGGCACGCGCTTTGAGAATGCGTTCACTGCCGAACCTATTTGTGCGCCGAGTCGTTTCGCATTTTTTTCAGGGCAATACGAACGTACCAGCGGTTTGGGCTTCAACTCACCGTATCAGGTGTCCGAGGCGCAGTGGCGCAACACCTACCCCGCGTTGCTTCGTGATGCCGGGTACTTCACAGGCTTTGTCGGCAAGTTTGGCGTCCAGTATTACGACCTTGCGGGGGACGCGGCATCGAAGTTTGACTACTGGCGCGGGCACGATGGCTGGTTGCCGTTCTTTCCAAAAGATCTGCCGAGCAATTCGGCGACGACGATCTATCGTGACGCGACGCAAGACACTGTGACCGAAATCATGGGCGAATACGCCATCGATTTCCTGCGCTCTCGTCCACGGGGCAAAGCGTTTGCGTTGTCGGTAAGTTTTTCAGCGCCGCACAATTCTGTTGTCTCGTCGATGTTTACCGACGGCGTCGATCCGAACTGTGCGTCGCGCGCGTGCGAACTGATGGGGCAGGCGGCAAACGACAATCCCAGATTGGCCGGGCATTCAGTCTACGGCGAGCTTTATCGCAACGCCGACATCGAAATGTCGGCTGATGTCGGTACCGACCCGTATCAGTTTATTCCCGCGGGCGTTATTGATCACGAGGCACGCAAGCAGTGGTACGCTTATAACTACGATCGCAGCACGCAGCCTGAGCATCTGGTGCGCTATCACCAAACCGTCACCGGCATTGACGGCGTGGTCGGGCAGCTTGTAGCCGAACTCGAAGCACAGGGCGTGGCCGACAACACGGTCATCATCTACTCAAGTGATCATGGGCTTTTGAACGGCGAGTATGGCACCGGGGGCAAAGGTCTGCTGTATGACCTGGTGGCACGCATTCCACTGATCGTATACGACCCGCGCGCCGCAAAATCGGACACTGGCCGGGTCGCCAGCGAGTTGGTCATTAGCCTGGATGTACCGTCTACCATTTTGGGATTGGCGGGTGTCGCTGTGCCGGCGCAAATGCAGGGGCGTGATCTGAGGCAAAGCACAAATATGCCGCCCCGAGAAGAAGTGTTTTTGGAAAGTCTCACGGTGGCTGAGGGCAATCCGTTCATCGAGGCACTAAGAACCGATGACTGGAAATACGTGCGCTATCTACAGCCCGGTGGCTGTCCGTATACCGAGGCGCAACTTGATTTAGGCGCTCGCGAGTTAATGTTCGAGCAGCTGTTTGATCTTACGGCCGACCCCGGCGAGCGGCGCAATTTGATCGCTGACCCAGGCTACGCGTCTGTTGCGGCCGATTTTCGATCTCGCATAGCCGTCGCCTCCGATCAGCTCACGCGAGACAGTCGCATGTTCAAACAGGCACAGGCCGTGCCCGCCCGACCTGCGCAGGGTGTTTACTGTTGGTAGGTCGCGGACTGGCTACTACGGATCGATAGGCAAAGCAGTGGAGTATTTGACCCGCCGCAAAACAAAGGTGGAGCTGGCCGAGCGCACGGTCGGGTGTTTCAAAATGCTGGTGTTCAGAAAGTCGTTGTAGCGATCCATGTCGGGCACGACCACATGC
>CAYGSQ010000040.1:0-13317 GCA_964352435.1 uncultured Gammaproteobacteria bacterium
GAGTATTACGGACCCGACAGCGACGCGGACCGCCTGCACGACGTGCGCTCCGCCAGCAAATCGGTGACCGCCATGCTCGTCGGCGCCGCCATCGACCGCGGATTGATCGACAGCGTTAAGACGCCCGCCTTTTCTTTTTTTGCAGACCGGGCGCCGCATGCGAACCCGGACCCACGCAAACAGGCAATCACCATTGAGGACCTGCTCACGATGAGCTCGGTGCTTGAGTGCAACGATGACAATTCCTTTTCTTCTGGCAACGAGGAACGCATGTATGTGACCGAAGACTGGATTGGCTTCGTGCTGGACCTGCCCGTGCGCGGTTACGCGCCGTGGGACGTCAAGCCGTGGGAGAGCCCGTTTAAACGCAGTTTCTCGTATTGCACCGCCGGCTCCTTCCTGCTTGGCGCCATCGTGGAAAAAGTGAGCGGCCAATCATTGGCCGACTTTGCCAATGAGGTCCTGCACGGGCCATTGGGCATCAAGCGCATCGAGTGGGCGGTGTCGCCACTGGGTGTGCATCAGGGCGGCGGCGGCACACGCTACCGCAGTCGCGATTTGCTGCGACTGGGCGAACTCACGCGTCTTGGCGGACGTTGGGACGGCAAACAGGTGCTACCGAAAAGCTGGGTCGACGTATCCACAGCAGCCCACGTCCGCCCGCGCGATAACACCACCTACGGCTACCAATGGTGGCGCTTTGATTTCGCTACCGAGCAGGGCAAACAAACCCACGTTTCAATGTCCGGCAACGGCGGCAACTACGTGTTCGTATATCCCGAGTCGAAGCTGGTTACCGTAATCACGGCCACCGCCTACGGCACGCGCTACATGCATCAACAGTCACAGAAGATCTATTCGGACTACGTGCTCAAGGCACGTCCGCAGCCATAAGCTCGGGACGCCACCAACTGGCTGCCAGCGCGCGATCACGCTCGTCGGCAGCCAGTGTTCGAACGCGTTGCGCCAGCGCCGGATACGCCGCGTGGGTGCGCAGCGGTGCCAACACGGGTGATGACGCAAGATACGCCACATCGCGAAAGCCGTAATCGACCGCAAGCGTAAGTGCATCGTAGGCACCCGACTGATCACCCTGATGCCAGCGCAACAGCGCCAGTTCCAGCGCATAGCCGGGCCAGCGTTCCGCCCCGTGCGTATAGTCCGCGAGCCGCCGAATTCTGTTTTGCAGCGACTGGGCCGCCGCCGGTTGCGGGCCGTAAAGATCCAGCAGCGTCTGGGGCCAGGAAGAGGTTTGCGTCGCACCGATCGCCGCGGTAAACGCGCGCGCCGCTGCCACCTTATCGCCCGACAGCAACGCCAGCTCACCATCAAGCGCGAGCAAATCGGCATTGGCGGCGCCCAGTCGAATAGATCTGGCCACCGCGGCACGCGCCTCATCGAGCTGTCCACGCGCCATCAAAAAACGTACGTAGGCTGCGGCGGCAAACAAGTTGTCGGGGTGCAGGGTAACGGTCCGCGCATAGCGCGCTGCTGCCGCCTTGTCGAACGTCATGAGTTCGAGGCAACGGGCAATTTGAATGTCGGTGTAGCGAAAAGGGCGTTCACGGGTACGCGCTTCCACATCAAGGTTACGCGCCAGCGCGTCCGCCAGCTCACCGCGAACTTGCAGCAAGTGTGCCGCCGACCCCAGTGCGTCAAGCGCTTTGGGACTCACATCATAGGCGCGCAAATAGCCTGCCAACGCCAGATCAATATCACCCGCGCAGTCGTGCGCGTAGGCCAACGCCTCCAGTGCGTCGACGTCGCGTTCATCACGCGCGACAAGCGTGGCGGCCAGCGCCTTGGCCTTGACGGCAAGTTGCGGCTGCGCATCGTGACGACACACACGTTGCGCGTACGCAAAACTCAAACCCAGCTGTGCGCGGTAGTCATCCGGTTGTTCGCGCAGCGCCAGTTCGTACAGCTCGATGGCGCGCAGGTTGTCCTCTGCCTGCCCCGACCGGCTGTAATAACGCGCCCGATCCACCAGTGAGTTTTCGGCCGCAGGCGGCGCGGCGCGCCACCAGACCGCGGCGATCAGACACAGCGACCCGACACCGGCAAGCAGCCACGGCCAGCGCCCGCGCTTTTCCACCACGGTGTCCATCGAAGGCGTAACCACGGCGCAAATGCGATAGCCCTTCTGACGCACGGTTTCCACATAACGCGGCGCCGCCGGGTCATCACCCAGCGCCCGTCGCAACAGTCGCACACGCTGCGTAATGACCTCATTGCTGACCGGCTCGCCTTGCCACACGTCGGCCACGATCCGGTCAAGACCCACCGTCTCACCCTCACCGCGCAGCAAAACGGCGAACAAATCGAAGGTCAAGCCGCGCAGGTCCAGCGTTTCATCGCCGCGTTTGGTTTCGCGGCGATCCAGATCGATAGTTAGATCCGCCAATTGAATGTGTCGCGTCATGACCCGGCATAGTACCAGCGCTCCTCCACAGACTGCGGGAAAAATCGCGGCACCTGACCCTTTTTGGCCTTGGGACCCGCCTATCTGAATTGGGGAAACAAACCAAGGGATCGTTGTGAACACACTTACCAAAATCTGCCTGACCGTCAGCCTGACCACGTGCGCTGGGGCCACGGCATGGGCCATGCCTCCGGCTGGCGGCGGTGACTACTCGGCGCAAGCACCGACCGATCGCATCAGCGAAACGCAGCGTCGCACTATCAAGAACCAGATTGACGCCAATCTGGCGCGGCTGAAAGCTGAAGGCAAACTGCCCGAGGCTCGCGCGGGCGCGGTCTCATTTGATTGGCCGCTGGCCGCATCAAGCTCACTCACCGACCCCGGCTATCACGGCATCTCCAACTTCGTGGACCAGAATGCGGGCGCGCCCGGTCAACTGCTGGACTATAACTGCGGCGCGCGCACCTACGACCTGCCCAGCGGCTATAACCACCGCGGCATCGACTTTTTCACCTGGCCGTTTGGCTGGAAAAAAATGGACGATGATGAGGTCAATATTGTGGCCGCGGCCCCGGGCGTTATCGCCTTCAAGTCGGACGGCAATTTTGATCGACAGTGCGGTTTTAACAACGAGAACTGGAACGCGGTTTACGTGCGCCACGCAGATGAATCGATCACCTGGTACGGCCACATGAAATCCGGGTCGGTCACCGCTAAAGGCATCGGCGACAGCGTTGCCACAGGCGAAATACTGGGCGTGGTCGGCAGCTCGGGCAGCTCAACGGGCCCACACCTGCACATGGAAACCTATGACGGTGACAACAATCTGATCGAACCCTACGCCGGCGCCTGCAATACGCTGAACGCAGACTCGTGGTGGAGTGCACAGCGCGAATACTACGATTCGGGCATCAACGCGGTAACGGCCGGCTCCGCGCCACCGTCGTTTCCGACCTGCCCCATCGCGGAAGACCCGGCCACCCGTCGCGTGTTCATCCCCGGTGAGATCATTTATGTCAGCACGTTTTATCGTGACCGTCTCGGCACCCAAAACAGTACGCAAACCGTACGCTACCCGGACGGCACGATCATTTTGCAGTGGCCGTTCAGTTCAGGCGTCCCGCACTTTTCCGCGGCGTACTGGTACTGGGAGCTGCAGGCTGGCAGCGGCGGCCCCTTTGGCACGTGGAGTTTTACCGTCGACTACGAGGGCACATCAGAAGCCGTTGAGTTCGAAGTGGTACCGCTTGCCGACACGGATCAGGACGGCACGTCAGACCATCTGGACAATTGCATGACGCGCGCCAATACAAATCAAGCAGATGCGGACGGCGATGGCTACGGCAACGCCTGCGATGCAGACTTCAACAATGATGGCATCGTCAACGTGGTCGATCTGGGCTACATGCGAACGGTCTTCTTTACGGCCGATCCCATCGCCGATCTGGACGGCAACGGCACCGTCAATGTCGTGGATCTGGGCCAGCTGAGGTCACTGTTCTTTCAGGCACCCGGGCCGAGCGCTTACGCCCCCTGAGCGCAGCCCCCAAACGCACCGAACGCCGTGCGGGCGTTCGGTGCGTCTGGCCTTAACATAATAAGGCCCACCCGATATTCAGGTGCCGACCGTAAATCAGCCCCGATCCACCGATAAAGCAGCGTTTGCGGTGCGCCGGGCACAAGCATGACCCCTTTTTCTACATTTAGACGCCTGTCTGGTTAGAGGGGATAAATCCGCGCGCGCTGCCTGGCTGCGTCACAATGAACAAAGTGATTAGGCCCCTAACTTAAAACAAATCTTTTGGGGGCTACCGTGAATCATCCATTCAATCGCAATCTAATGGGCAAGCTTGTTGCACTTGCCGCATGCTGTGCCTGGCCGCACATCACCTTCGCCGACAGCGCCGGTTGCGCCGACGCGCCACGCGCGCTGTCCGAGCGATCCGCCGCACAGACCATGAACCATTGCCCCAGCGCGAACGCCGGAATCGATGCGTTGGTCGCACTCGACCAGCCCTTTGCACTGGATGCGAGCAAGTCGACGGACATGGACGGCGAGCGCCTGCACTACGCGTGGCGCGTACTGCATGCACCAGCAGGCAGTGGCGCCAAGGTCGCAGCCGCTAACGCGGTACGAACGCAGTTCACGCCTGACCTTCTGGGCGACTACGTTTTGGAACTCGCGGTAACAGATGCCAGCGGCGCCATCAGCTACGACACGCTCAACGTCAGCACAACGCGCACCGCGCCGGTGGCAAACGCGGGCGTCGACGTAACGTCAGCCGCCGGCAGCGTCGTCAATCTGGACGGCATCGCATCATTTGACGTCGACGGCTCGGCCTTGTCCTACCACTGGCAGCTGGTGCAAAAACCGGCCGCCAGCCAGGCGAGCATTGGCGAGAAAGGCCAGTCCCAAACGGGTCTGTACCTGGATGTTGACGGCGACTACGTCGCCCAGCTCGTTGTATCCGATGGCCACACCAAGAGCGTGGCCGACACGGTACGCATCAGCACGCACAACACCCGCCCGTTAGCGCACGCAGGTCGCGCGCGCACGCTGGCACCGGGATCAACCGTGAATCTTGACGGACAGGCATCGTCAGACTTTGATCGCCACGCACTGGGCTTCGAGTGGTCCTTGTTGTCCGCACCCGATGGTGCAGCGGTCGAAATCAACGGCGCGGATCAGCCGCAGCCTTCTGCCTATCTGGTTGAAACCGGTCTCTACGTATTTCAGTTGACCACTCACGATGGTGAGCTGCTTAGCTCACCCGACACCGTGCTCATTGAGATCGACGACCAGCGCATTCAGGTCAACCCTGACGACTACAAACACCTGACGCAGCGCGGCGGCGGTGACGATGAAGACAACGACGGCGTCGTCGACCCCGACGATAACTGCGTGCTCGCACCCAACAGCGATCAGCGCGATACCGACGGCGATGGCATCGGTAACGCCTGCGACCCTGACCTCAACAACGACGGTATCGTCAACGTGGTCGATCTGGGTATTCTGCGCTCAGTGTTTTTCACTGGCGACCCCGATGCTGACTTCAACGGCGACGGCGTCGTCAACGTGGTCGATCTGGGGATCATGCGCGGTCGCTTCTTCCTGCCACCCGGCCCTGCCGGCACCATCATCTGGATCTCGCTGGTGGACGGCGACTTCGCCAACCGACTGAACTGGCAACCAGCGATCGTGCCCTCGGCCGGTGCGCTGGCGCTGATTGATGTCGGTCCGGCAGTGACGGTCACCGCGACCAACGACAACATCACGGTCAAAGGCTTGGTCAACAATGAATCACTCGTCTTGTTGGGCGGCTCGTTCACCGCAACCGATGCGCTGGAAAATGGCGGTGCCATCACGGTGACCACAGCGGCGATCAACGACACGCAGATCATCCCGTCTCAGGCGAGCAGTGGCACGATAGACGTTACTGGAAGTCCAATCTGGCGCAACGTCGTGCTGGGCGTGGACACAACCATCCAGAACAGCAGAAACATAACGATCACCGAAGGCCTGACAATCAATGCGACGACGACGATCCTTGCACCGTCATCCGCCACCGGTATTGTCGTCGGTGCAGACATGACCATGGATGGCACCGGCACACTTGTGTTTGACGGCGTTGGCAATTCGCAAATTTCGGAGCCGCGTCTGTTGCCGGCGAACGGAACGACGCTGACCATCGCCTCCGGCCTCACGCTACGAGGCGGCAAAGGCACCATCGGCAACGTGTTTGCCAATCTGGTCATGAACGGCGATGTGGTTGCCGATGTGGCGGGCGAGAGCCTGCGCCTGGCAAGTTTAGTCATGACCGGCACGGGTAGTGCAACGGCGCAAAACTCGGGCGGCCTTGAATTCGACGTCGACCTGGACAACGGCGGCAACACGTTTAGCATCGATGGCGCCGATGGCACGGTCCAGTTTCTGAACAGCATGGCGGCACGCAACGGCACGATCTCCATGACGCCTGGCACCAATGCCAACCTGCCCAACGGCACACTGACGTTCCAGAACCTGGCAATAAACGGTGACTTCACGTTGCAAGACGCCGTCAACGTCAACGTCTTCGACGGCTTGACGATTAACGGCAATGTTCAAATCAATGCACCGAGCCAGTCAACCGGATTGGTGTTTGCCAATTCGTTGACGTTGGACGGCAATGCAGTCATCACACTCAACGGCGTTGGCAATTCGGTGATCGCCGAGCCACGCCTGCTCCCGGCCAACGGCACCACCCTGACGATCGCGCCGACGGTGACCGTGCGCGGCGGCAAGGGCACCATCGGTAACACGTTTGCCACCTTGGTATTTGAGGGCGTACTCGCCGCCGACGTGGATGGTGAGGAGCTGCTAATTGGCGGAGCGAGCTGGTCCGCGAACAACAGCATGAGCGCCACTAACAACGGTGCAATCCGGTTTTTCGGCACGATGAATAATGCCGGCCAGACGCTCAATATTGATACGGCGGACGGCGGCCTGTCGTGGACCAACGGCGGTCAAATCAACAACGCGACGCTGACCGGCACAGCCGGCTCGACGATGGTGGTCCCGTCAGGTGCCTATACCTGGACGACGAACGTCATGAACCTCGATGTGGAAGTGCAAAATGCGGCCAACATCAACGTGTTCTCTGGCTTGACGCTCAATAGCGACCTGCTCATTGTGGCGCCCAATCAGACCACGGGCCTTGTATTTGGCAACACTCAGCTCATGGACGGCACCGGCACGATCACGATAGACGGCAGCGGCAATGGCGTCATCGCCGAGCCACGCCTGCTTCCGGCCAACTCGACAACGCTCACGATTGGCTCGGACATCACCGTGCGCGGCGGCACCGGCACGATTGGCCAGGTGTTGGCCAACCTGACGTTCAACGGCACACTGATCAGCGAAGTACCGGGCGAGTTCCTGAATATTGGCGGCGCGCTCTGGTCGGCCAGCCAACTATTGCAGGCCACCGGTGGTAGCGGCATCGAGCTGTTTGGCACGCTGGACAACGCGGGCGGCGCATTTACACTCGACAATGCGAGCGGTACGTCACGGCTACGCAACGGCGGCACCTTGCGCAATGCCACAATCAACGGTACGGCTGGCACCAATATCGTGATGTTGAGCACGACCAATCTCGACAACATGGTGATCAACGCTGACACAACCCATAACAACGGCAGCAATTCAAACGTCAGCAACGGTCTGACCATAAATGGTACCGCCTTTGTCAATGCGCCCACCCTGGCCACGGGCTTCGTGTTCACCAATAACCAATCGCTGCTGGGCAATCTGACCGTGATCTTCGACAGCGGCACCAACAGTGTTATTGCCGAACCGCGCATGTTACCGGCCAACGGTACAACGCTCTCACTGGGGCCCAACGTGCGAATTGAAGGTGGTGACGCCACCATCGGACAGCCCTTCGCCAGCATTAATCTTGGCGCGGCGACGATCGACGCAAATGTTGCGGGCAAGTCGCTGCAGGTCGCTGGCGCCTGGAGCTCAACCGGCACGGTGCGCGCCACGAACGGCGGCGAGATCCAATTGGCCGGCACGCTCGACAATGCGTCGGCCAGCTTCACGCTGGATGTGGCGGACGGCAGCGCGAGGCTGATTAACGGGATCATTTTGCGCAACGCCACCATCAACGGCACCGCAGGCTCGGGCATAACCAGCGCCCCGATTGGCACCTTCGACAGCCTGAGCTACACCGGTGATCTGGTCATCAATAACGGCCACAACATCACCGTGACCGACGGCCTGACGCTAAACGGGACCGCCACGATCAACGCGCCAACATTGACGACCGGCTTTATCTTCTCCAATACCCAAGTGTTGAGTGGCACGGCCAATATCGTCTTTAACGGTGGCAGCAACAGCGTGATCAGCGAACCCCGTATGCTTCCCGCGAACGGTACGGTGCTCACCATCGGACCCAATGTCGCGATCAGCGGCGGCACGGGCACCATTGGTCAAACGTTTGCCACCACGCTCGTGCAGGGTGCGATCACGGCCGACACCGGCCGCCTGGTGGTCGCGATTCCAGCCGACGCCTCACCCGGATCGTTCGGCGCCCGCGATGGCAACATCCTGACGGTGACCGGCGACCTCGCATCACCGGGCACTTTGGTCGCCGGACCCGCAAGCCTGATCGATGTCAGCGGTGCACTGACGATGGCAGCGAGCACCGCAACCTTCATTGAGACGGATAGCGATACAACATCGGGGCGTCTTGAGGCAGCCAACATTACGCACAACGGCACGCTCAACATGAGCGCGGTCAACGGCTATTCGCCAGCACTCGGACAGGGCTTCGACATCACGCAGGTCGACGTCGCATTGGGCGGCAGCGGCACGTTTGCCACCGTCAATTCAATCGGTCTGGGGGGCGGACAGAGCTTTGTCGACACGTATGACGCGAACGGCAATGCAACGGTAACGGTGAATTAATAACAAAAAGACATAGCTTCACCCCAAGCTGGCGCAGGATGATGTCAGCCTGTTTGGCCGGACGAGACGCAACGCTCGTCCGGCCTTTTTTGTTTTTTTGCAACACTCCTGCCGGGGGTAGCCCGGCCTCTGAGACTTAGCTGCACATTAGAATAAATCCAGACTTAGCGAATTTAGTCGCTCGCAACGCCTTATTTCTAATAGCCAAAGGATGGTGTATGTTATAAACATATAACATTCAGCAACCGCCATTGTCGAGGAGTCGGTATGCATCATCGGATTAACTCTCACATTATTACAACGCTGGGGCTCGCGAGCCTCATGTTCGTCGCAGCCCCCACTGCATTGGGCCAGAACGAAGAATCTGCCGGCAGTGTTGAGGAGGTCATCGTGTCCGCGCGTAAGCGCGATGAGAACGTCATGGAGATTCCTGTCTCCGTTTCGGTCTTCGATGCAGACCTGATTGAAAAGGCCCGTCTGAATTCGCTGGATGACCTGTCGCAGTTGACGCCCGGCTTCAAACTCAACAACGCCTTCGGTCGTCAGGCTGACCGCCCGGTGATCCGCGGTCTGTCAGCGGTGACAACCGGTATCGAACTCGCCGGCTTTTTCGTAGACGGCGTATATGTCGCCGGCTCACTTGAAAGCTATGATCTCGACTCCATCGCGCGCGTCGAAATCATCAAGGGTCCACAGTCTGCCGTGTTCGGTCGGCGTACATTGACCGGCGCCGTTAACTACATCACCAAGCGCCCAAGTGCCGAGACTGAGGTACGCGTCAAGGGCGAATTCGGCTCGAACGGCTATCAGGTTCTATCCGTCGCCGCGTCTGACACGTTCGACAAGCTCGGATATCGGGCCAACGTTCGCTATTACGGCTATGACGGCGATTTCGCAAATACGGTGGTGGGTGGCCCCGAGGTCAGCGGCGAACAAACACTCAGTTTTAACGGCACGCTCAACTATGACATCGCTGACAGCACGTCGCTGGCGCTCAATCTGGTATACGCCGATGACGAAGATGATCAGTACGCCATCTTTTTGCAGCGTTCGTCAGAAAACAATTGCACGTTTGGGACGCGCCAGTATTTTTGCGGCACGCTGAACGGCCAACGCCCTATCGTGCTCGGCGGTGTCCTACCCAATCCGGACGACTACGGCACTGATCGTGATCGCTTCCGTAGCTCGCTGCGCTTCAATCACGATTTCAACGAGCAAATGTCCGTCGAGTTGATCGGCGCGTACAACAAGGAAAACTATTTCGCCGGACAGGACCAGACCTTTGGCGGCCTGCAAACCGCGTTTTCGTTCGCGACTTTTGGCCAGGTACCGGCCATCGATTGGCATACCCTGAACACCCGCGTAACCGAAGACGTCAGCTTTGAAGGCTGGCTGCGCGGCAGCGCGCGCGACGACCGACTGAACTGGGCACTCGGCGCCTACTACTACGACGAAGACACCGAAGGCGTCGCGTACAACGCCGTCGGCGGCGATCGCACCCCAACGACAGAACAAGTCACGAACACGGCGTTCATGGGCTCAGTGGACTATGCGTTTACTGACCAGTTCACGGCCAGCGTCGAGTTGCGCTATGCCGAGGACGAAATCGATCCCATGCTGGCTATTGCACCGGGTGGCAAGGCGTTTGACAGCACGACGTATCGGGTAACGGGCTCCTATTTCTACGATGATCGGACGATGCTGTATGCCAGTGCGTCGACCGGCGTATTGCCCGGCGGCTTTAATAACGACCCGCGCCTGCCAGACAACCTGATCCCCATCGACGAGCAGGAACTGCGGCAAATCGAGCTTGGCATGAAGTCTGACATTACGGACAACTTCTCTTTGACCGCCGCCGTGTACGCCATGGACTGGGAAGACCAGCGACGCAGCGAGTTTATAATCATCGACGGCACGCCGATCGGTTTTAACAGCAACCAGGGCTCCACGGACCTTAATGGTCTGGAACTCAACGCCGTGTGGGACGCTACGGACTATTTGACCCTGACGCTCGGCGTGACCAACAACGACTCGAAAATCAACAGCTTCGTGTCCACCGACGCCACTGACGTTGCCATCACCGGTGACGGCGACGTATCCGGCGCACAGCTGCCGCTGTCGCCGCAACTCGAATGGGTCGCCAACGCGGTGTACACCCGCGCCACCCAAAGCGGCCTCGAGTTTTCAGGCCGCGTTGATCTGAGTTATCAGGACACGCGTTTCGTACGCACGGTCAACCAGGCCAAGACCGGCGATGCGACGGTCCTGAACCTGAGCTTTGGCTGGGCACGTGACAACTGGTCGATGCGTATTTGGGGCAAGAACCTCACGGACGAAGACACGGCGGTATCGGCACTGCGCTACATCGATCCCAGCAGCTTCTTCTTCGGCGGACGTACGTTTGCGGTGACACCGCGCGTGGGCATGGAGTGGGGTCTTACCGCGACGCTCTCTCTGTAGAACCCTGCACAATGACCGGCTCGCGGATTGCGGGCCCGGTGGGCTTGCCGTGTGCGGGCCGGACCTTGCGCCGCTGCGCCGGGTGCATGTACTTTTTGCGCATTCGAAGCTAAGCAAAAAGTACGTGCACCCGGCGCAGCGGCTTAGGCCTCCTTCGCGGTGCAAGTGTTGGCGTCCGTCCGATTACCGCAGGCGCTATCCCTGCCGCAATTGAGTCACGCCGCAAGCAAAAATGCATACGGCTTTGAATGCCGCTTTGCGGATCACGGTCAGGATGCCGCCCCTACTTACACTTGTGTGCGACCAAGCGGCTTTTATCCACGACGAGCCGAACCGGTACGGCACGCTCCCTCTTTATACTGGGCGCACTATGTGTTCGAACACCGTAAACGCGTAGAGTATTTGTATGCTCGCCAATGCGCTCAAAAATCGCGACCAACTATTCTGGCTGCTCAACGCAATGGGCTGGCTGGGCTATGGCGTAGCCGCGTCGCTCGGTGCCATGGCGTACGAAAAACCGCCGGTCTATATGGGCCTCATTATGGCGACGGCAATGCTGGGGTTGATGCTGGCCGTGCCAATGCGCATGGTCTACCGCGCGCTGTGGCCTCGCGGTCCGCGCGCCATCGTGCTGGGTGCGATTCCACTGTGCTACCTGCTCGCGTTGTGCTGGACGCTGGTCCAGAACAAACTCTACTTCGACTGGATTAAGGGCGGCTGGACGCCCACCCATTTGTGGAACTACTTTGGCGGCACGCTCGGCGATTTCTACATCTTGCTGTGCTGGTCTGGCCTGTACTTCGGCATCAAGTACTACCAGCGGCTGCAGGAACAAACCGAACAGACGCTAAAGGCAACCGCCGCCGCCCATCAGGCGCAGCTCACCATGTTGCGCTACCAGCTCAATCCACACTTTTTGTTTAACACGCTTAACGCCATATCCACATTGATTCTGGACGGCGCCAACGACACGGCCAACCTGTCTGTCACAAGACTCAGTCGCTTCCTGCGCTACTCGCTCGATAACGATCCGATGAAGCGGGTGACGCTTGGCAAGGAGCTGGAGGCCACCGATTTATACCTGGAAATCGAGCGTGTGCGCTTTGGCGAGCGACTCGACATCGCACGTGACGTGGACCCGGCGGTACTCGATGCACTTGTACCGAGTCTGATTTTGCAACCTTTGATCGAAAACGCAATCAAATACGCTGTCACACCGCGCGAGGAAGGCGGACGCATACGCATAGCCGCCGCCGCGCAGGGCGACAAACTGGTCCTGAAGCTTGAGGACGACGGTCCGGGCATCAGTGATCCGGTCAACGGAAAAACCGGCGTAGGTCTGCGCAACACGCGCGAGAGGCTACAACAGTTCTACGGTCACGCTCAGGCTTTTACGCTGGCGCCCAATGAACCAACCGGTTTGGTTATCACGATAAATTTGCCGCTGGAAACCCATGAGTAAACTACGCGCACTAATTGTGGACGACGAAGAACTCGCACGACGCGGTCTCGTTATCCGTCTCGAAAAAATGGGCGACATCGATATTTGCGGCCAGTCGCACAACGGCCGCCAGGCGTTGGACGATATTGCGCAACTGCAACCCGACGTCGTCTTCCTCGACATCCAGATGCCGGGGATGAGCGGCTTTGATTTATTGGCAAAGATTGCGGGCGCCGACATGCCCATCATTATTTTTGTCACCGCGTTTGATCAATTCGCCATCGAAGCCTTTCGCGCCAACGCACTCGACTACCTGCTCAAGCCAATCGACGATCAGCAACTGGCGACCGCCGTTGAACGCGCACGCGACACGCTGGCTGCGCGCACGGCCACTGCACATCGCCAGCGCCTGCTGTCTTTGTTGTGCGATATGACCGGTGAAGCGATGACGCTGGACGACGCCCTCAATCGCCATGCCGACGAGCTGCCACAGGCGGGCCCCAAAAGACTGGCCATCCGCGACGGCGGCGAAACCGTGTGCGTGGA
>CAYGSQ010000041.1:0-4601 GCA_964352435.1 uncultured Gammaproteobacteria bacterium
ACGGAATATTGCGCAAGACGATTAGCTCGTCATAGCCTTCCACTTCTTCGAAAGTGCGTTTCAAATATTCCACCGGGTCCTTTTCGTAGCCACCAAACCAGTCTTCGTATGCCCGCACTACGCGTGCCGGCGTGTCCACGAGGCCTTCGCGATCGGGGTCTTCACGGGCCCAGCGCAACAATACGCGTACCGCGGCCTCCGCTTCATCGCGTGAAGGGCGGTCGACGTTGTTGGTTGAATAGCTCATGGCCTGCCTCGGGAAGTGGAACCAGTGTCTTGTAATGATTGTACGCACTGCGGGCGCGACGTGCACGATTGGCGTAGTAGTCATTTTCGGGAGCACGTGGCGGCTGGATTCAAGCACCTGCGTGTGACGGATTTTTACACATCCATGTAGCGGTGCAGTGCCTCGGGCAGACGATCTTGCCAATCGTCGACCATCGGCGGCGCCGGGGCGCCGTCGCTGTAAGTGCACCACAAGAGCGGCCGCGTGGGGGCGTCTTCCTGTTGCAGGTCGTGCAGCAGCGCGGCAACCGTCTTGCCGGTGTAGGTGGTCTCGAGTGACAGCGACCAGTGCGTGTTCGCATAGGCCAGCGCCGCGCGCCCGGCATCTGTGGCCAGCGCATAGCCGCCGCCAAAAAAGGCGTTGCGAATGCGCAGGCGCGCCGGATCGAATGTGAGTTCCGGCACGCTCGGGTCGAGTCGTCGCATCAAGCGCGCCGTTTTCTCAAACAGTCGAATAGCGAGCGCCTCGCTACCCACCGATTCGTGTACGACACGAACGGCGACCACCTGAACAGGCAGGCTCGCGCACGCCAATCCCAATGCGAGGCCGACAGCCGTGCCCATCGTGCCGAGCGGTACATAGATGCGGTCAGGTAGGCTCAGGTCGCTTGCACGAATCTGCTGCGCCAACTCAAGCGCGGCGTTGACGTAACCAAGCGTGCCACTGAGCGACGAACCACCCATCGGAATCTGCCAGGTTTTGTGGGCATAGGTGTTCAGAAAATCCCGCGCCTGTTGTTCGCGCTCGGCCCGGTTCCCGTCGACGAATACCATCGTCGCATTGTAGTGCAACTGTCGACGCAAATTTTCAGCGACCCACGGGGTCATACGTTGACGGCTCAGGAACGTAACGCACTCAAGACCCTGAGCATGGGCGTGCATCGCGGTCGCGGTAGCGTGGTTCGAACCCGCAGCACCGAATGTGGCCACGGCCGTGCATTGATGTGACTTTGCCTGCGCCAGCGCGTACTCCAGCTTGCGCACTTTGTTGCCGCCGTAGAGCGAGCTTGTGGCACCGTCGAGTTTCAGCATGACCTGTCCGGTCGGGCCGTGCGCGGTGCGTAATGGCGTCGGCAGATCGGCCAGCGCAACGTGGGGCAAATGCCGGGCAAGTGTGGGATAGGTAGCGTGCAGGGGACGTGAATGCTTGGGCATAAATGGACCGTACTGCATCGGTTTACACTGCACAACGTTGCGTCCGTCACGTCGCCGCGTGCGAAATGCCTATTATCTAAAACCAAGGGAGATTCTATGTGGCGTTATACCGGTCAGGAGCGGCCTGATTTTGCACTGGACCCGGAGCCGGGTCAGGAGTCCGTGTGGGACTATCCGCGCCCACCGCGCTGCGAACAGGTTGCGCGCCATGTCCGCGTACACAATGGCGAGCGGCAGTTGGCCCGCACGTCGGTGGCGATCCGGGTACTGGAAACCGCCAGCCCGCCGACCTATTACTTGCCGCCGTCGACTATCGACCTGAAGCAGCTAGTGGAAATTGGCGGCTCTTCGTTTTGCGAATGGAAAGGTGCGGCACGCTATTTCGCTTTGCGCGATGACGCCAGGCGCGCGGTGGCATGGAGCTACCCTTCACCGTCAGCGCGCTTTTCGGATATCGCAAATTTCCTGTCTTTTTATCCTGCGCTGGTGGCGTGTTACGTCAATGACGAACCTGTCCGGCCACAGCCCGGCGGTTTCTACGGCGGCTGGGTGACCGATGAAATTGTCGGTCCCTTTAAGGGGGAGGGGGCGACCGGTCATTGGTAGGCGCGCTCATTGCCTTGCGCACGGTGTCGCGCAGGAACACGCTTTCGTTGATGTGCTCAAAGGCGCTCGCGAATCGACGCTCGGCATCGCGCGCTCCGACATGGTGCGCGGCGATCGCGAGGTAACCCAGCGCGCGAGCGCGGTCGCGGCTCGTAGTCGCACGCAGATAGGCGCTGGCAAGTTCATTGCCGCCAACTTCGTAGCGGGCCTGTTTGACGGTCAACACGCCGCGCGTAATGTGCAGGCTTGGCGACTGTGGCGCGAGGCGTAGCGCACGGTTGATTGCCATATCGACGTTGAGCGCCCGCTCTTGTGGTGCAATGCTTTGCACGACCGCTTCAAGGTGCAGGAGTGCGACGTCGTCAAGCTCAACCACCGCACGTCCGTCCAGCAGCCGATCGAGTTTGCGGCGTGCGTCGTCATAGCGGTTTGCATCGGTCAACAGCGCGATTTCTCTGCGCTGCAGATCGTCGACTTGCTTGGTGCGCTGCTTCATCGTTTCGAGTTTTTGCAGGGCAGCGTCGATCTCACCGCCGTTGGCCAGGCGATCCATCTCTATCTGATCCAGTGTGAGCATGCGCTGTTCGATTGCGTCGCGGGTTAGAAATGGCGCCAGCAGAATACCGAGCCCGTCACTGACGCCCGCGCCGATGGAAAATGGAATCAGATTGAGGCCGGCCCCCCAGATGATCACAATTGCCAGCGTCTTGAGACCAATCAGTGCAGGTGTATTGGCATCATTGAATACTGTGTCAAAGCCCAGAAATGCCACCAGCACTGCCAGCAGGAGCAACTCGGAGCCAGGTCCGGCGGCATAGATAAGGGCCGACTTCACGCGCGCACCTCGAGCGCTGTCGGGCGCTGGCAAGACGTAGCCCTCAATGGGTACCAGCCGCACTATGACGCGTGTGCGCCCGACGTTGCCCTCCCACAGCAAAGGCCCAAAGCCGATGGAGATTTCGCCGACGTGCCAGCCCAGGAAACGCGCCATCAGGGCGTGTCCAAGTTCATGCCACACCAGCATGACGACCCAAAAGACGATGAAGAACCCAACACTCAGCATTTTGGGCGTATAGTTTTCGATCAGACCTGCGAGCAGAATGCCGCAAAAGAGCAAAACGAATATCCATTGGCCAAGGCGTTCGCCGGATGTAGTCGGGCGATAGTCCGCGCTGATGCGCAGGTGCGCAAATTCGGGTAAGTCAGTCACTAAATTGAGCTTCGGTTGGCGCCGTGTTTCAGGATGCAAGTACGCCATTGTACTCGTCTCGAAGCCGCAATAGCGCCACTTTACATGCTTGCGCCGTGGGCCAGCGGGCCGCAGCGTCGACATCGAGTAGCCGGCGCAACGTGGCCCGTAACGGTACATCGAGAAATTCATCCAGATCCACCTCCGGGTTGGCCGAAAAGGCGCGCCGGGTAATAGGCGAGGATTCGGGGTTGAAGCGCTTACCGGTCAGCATTTCGAACAGCACGATACCGGCCTGATACAGGTCGCTGCGCGCCGTCCATGGTCTGCCCTGCGCCTGCTCGGGCGACATGTAGGAAGGCTTGCCGGGCATGCATGGCGCGTGTTCCAGCGTCGTGCTGCATGCGCCACCAAAGTCGATGAGATGCAGCTGGCCATTTTTGTCGATCAGCAGGTTTTCCGGGCTGACATCGCCGTGAACGATGGCAAGCTCATGGCTGTGCAGTTGCCGCAGTATGTCCATTAGCGCGATGCCGAAATCGAGCGCCGCAGATTGGTCTATGGCACCGCGTGCCAGAGCGCTCAGAAGAGACTCGCCGTCAATGAAGCGATAGCTGACAATAGTTCGCCCACGCCACTGCATGTGGTCTTTCACCTGCGGGATTTGGCCGCGACCGAGCGCCTTGAGCAGCGCGAATTCGCGTGCCATTGCAGCGCGCAGAACCGGGTTGTTGCGATGGCTGCCGCGCAGGATTTTGAACGTCAATGGCTCCATCACGTCGGCGCAGTCAACACGATAAACGTAGCCCATTGCACCGCTGGCAATCGGGGTTAGTGAGACGCGCGCGCCAAACAACTTGCGCGACAAGACGTGACGTCTTGTACTCACCGCAAATCCCACGCGAATCCACGGCCCGCGATACAAACCGGTGCACGGTCAAGCGCCAGCGTTAGCCACGTTCGTGGCACAGTTGAATAGCCGCCTTCACCGGGCGTGAATAGTTCAAGCGCGTCGGGTGCGTGACGGGTGATCAAAACACTCGACCCATCGGTTAACGTTGCGACGCACGGCATAACCGAATACGTCGCGTTGTTTTCGACAGTCGTCGCCGAAAACCCGTACGCGTCGAACAGTGCATGTGCGTCAACCTTGTTGATGGTCGTTGCGCGTAGTTGCTTTTTTCGCCGCGCGACGTCCTGACCTGTGACGTCAATGCCAAAGCGCCGAAGGGCCGCGGCGACCACCGCAGGCAGGTCATCCTGCTCGCGTTCCGAGCGCAGTTCCCGGTACTTCGCGGCCCCGGCAAGCCCGTCCAAAAAACCGAATTCAATGCTTACGACGTCTGACGATTGGCGTGCTGTCCGG
>CAYGSQ010000041.1:4611-12915 GCA_964352435.1 uncultured Gammaproteobacteria bacterium
GTATTGGTTGGCAGCGCTGTACCACTGGCCGGCCAGCGTGCCCAGCAGGACCAGCAGCAGTAGGCTCACGATACCCAGCCAGTGCGGTCGTGTACGCACGGTGCCACCGATTGGCAGCGCGACCAACAGACTCACAAAGCCCAGCAGTGCAAATGCGATCCGCCATGCGCTCGCTGTCCTGGCATAGAAGCTCGCTTGTTCGATCAGCGGTACCGTACCGTCTAGTGTGCCTTGTTCGAACTGTTGCAGTGCGCCCTGCACCTGACCATCGGGCAGGATGATCATCGACGGCCCTGCATTCGCCGCTCTGACCACCGCGCGCCGGGTTTCCACCGCGCGAAGAATGGCAAACGACGCGTGAAAGGCGGACAGTAGCGACGGCCCGGCGTAGGTGTCGCTCGTAGCGATCGTGAGCACCTGTGCGCCGCGCAGTGCGAGTTGGCTGGCCGCTTTGGGGAACGCCGATTCGAAACAAATGAGACTACCGGGTTTGCCCGGCAGTTCCGTGTGCGGGGCGAGTACGTTCGTCGCTGCGTATTCGCGCTCCAATCGTGGCAGCAGCGTATTTTTTACGTGCCGGGAACGGATCGCGCCGGAGGCGTCGACGCCGAATACGGCGTTGTATTGCGAGCCATCCGGCCCAACATCATTGCCCGCCACCAGCGACGCGTAGGCTTGTGCAATCGGTGCTTTGCCTGGGCGGCGCCACTCGAAACGGGCAAATGCGACTTCCGGCCATACCACCAGGTCAACGGCGCGATCCTTAAGCTGTTGTTCAAGCTGCCGGCGCTGTTGTGCCAGATGCGCCAGGTGCGAATCCGCTTCCGCGTGCACATAGAAAAACGGATGAATATCGGTTTGCATCGCGGCGACGGCGAGCGAACCGACCGGCGCCGGCTGGTGTGACCTGCCCAATGCCGTGGTCACCCCGAATGCAATAATGACCAATGCGGCGGCATATGCACGTGCGCTGCGGCCCGGTTGAACGGACCAGGCGACCACTGCGCCTTGTATCGCGACAATGAAAAAAACCAGTAGATGCTGTCCGCCGATTGAGGCCGACTGCAACAGCAGCGGTGCTTCGGCAAGCATGACGGCAAGCGTGAACGGGATGGCACAAGCTTCCAGCAATAATTCGATTGCCACCCACAGCGCGCCGACAAGAATGGGTGACAATAGCGTGGGCTGCTGCAGAAGATGCGCCGCGCAGGCGGCAAAAATACCGCAGCATAGCGCGAGCGCAGAGGTCGCGCCCAGCATCGCCAGCGGGTCCATAACGGCGGCCCCAAAATAGAGATAAGCGCCAAAGGTTGCACCGGTCAGCAGGCCAACCCAAAGCGATGGTGTCGCCGCAAGACGCGCCACCAGCCACAGCAGCGGCAGCAGCAGAGTAAATGCGAAGGGCCACGCGTTGATCGGTGGCAGCGCCAGGGCACCCGACACAACCGTTGCCGCGGGCAGCAAAGCGCTGCGGCGCGTGATCATGGTCGCGGCGACCTAGCCACGAAACATCGGGGCCAGATTGACTGCGGTCAAACAGGTCAAGGTAAACGCTCGACGAGTTCGACCCGGCGGTTCGTTGCACGCCCAGTGTCATTGCGATTGGTGGCCGCTGGCGCGAATGGGCCAGCACCGAATGCTGTGAGGCGCGCAGCTGCTACGCCGCGACCGATCAAATCGGCGACGACCGCCTGCGCTCGTCGCTGCGATAGCGTGCGATTCAGTTCGAGTGATCCGGTATCGTCAGTGTGACCGACCACGTAGAGCGACACAGTGGGGCGCTTGTGCAAAAGCGTCGCAATGTCTGCGAGCACGGGCGTGGAATTGGTCGTAAGCGAGGCCTTACCGGTAGCAAAAAAAATATCGTAGATGGCAACTTTACCGGTACGGTCGAGCGACGCCATCATGTCGTCAATAGATATGGCAACGCGGCCCGTCGCCATGGCTTTGGGCTCAATCTGGTCGAACATATATTCGATACCGGCGCCGCCGTATTGGCCCTTGATAAATATGGCCACATAGGTTTGCGGTGCGCCCAGTGCTGCGGCCAGATAAAACTGCTGCTCCTGGTCGACGTTGGTGGCCATCGTGTTTTTTAGTGGCTTGGACCAGGTGGACGGGTTATTGCCGCAGTCCAGCCGTTGGCACTCAAAAAGAATTTCGAAGCCTTTTCCAAGCAGTGCTTCGCGATAGTTTGTAAACACCTCAAGCGGCGAACTTGAATTGCCGTCGATAAAGTAGTTTTGGCGTTGAATGCGCCCCTCCAGTGGCTTGATCTTTTCGCTCTTGTAGC
Source organism: uncultured Gammaproteobacteria bacterium (assembly GCA_964352435.1). Taxonomy (GTDB): domain Bacteria; phylum Pseudomonadota; class Gammaproteobacteria; order Steroidobacterales; family JBCCMA01; genus JBCCMA01. The sequence goes on from CAYGSQ010000041.1 coordinate 6,905, forward strand.
CGTCCTGGCCTTTGGTCGGCGTCGCGAGTACCAGGTCGTACTGTTCGAAGTCGAAATAGGTGGCGGAACGTTGTTCGGCACCGGGGAAGATGTCGAATTCGACCTGCATGGTCACGCTTTCGTCCGCCGATGCGGTGAGACACAATGCGCCGAACGCAAACAGCAAGAACGAACAGTAAGTGATGCGAAGTCGATGCCGCGCATTGTGCCCGGCAGTGCGCGCATCGTTAATGGCCGCTGCGCGCCCCAAATAGTTTTGCGTGTTACCAACTGGCTTCACAATTCTCTCCCTGTTTATGTAACAGCATGAAAAAGCGATTCTTTTAAATTGAACCGAATTCTTTCGTAGTTGACGAGTAATTTCACATAGGGTGGGGCCACTTGGCCCTCTTTTGACTTTCCCCCAAATAGTCGTAAAACCAGAATTAGATTTGGTCGGAACCAAATTTGCGTCAAGGGGTACCGTCGCACGCTTGCGACGCTTGATGTTCAGGGATCACGGACTCGCGTTTCAGGAGAGGATACAATGAAATTGATCAGGATGAAGTCGCGTCAGCAAGGGCAAGGGCTAACGGAATACGCCATCATCGTTGCACTCGTGGCCGTTGCGGCCATTGGTGTTATGGGGTTCTTTGGTGACACGGTCACCGCACAGCTCAGTGGTATTTCTCAGGAAGTCGCCGGTAATGACGGTACGTCGGACCAAAATGCAGCCAGGGATGCAGGTACGAACGCACACAACGCCGGCGCTCAGAAGGAACACACGATGGGCAACTTTACGGATAACGGTCAGGACAACTGAGCGCTGTTTGTAACGGTCGCTGCGGCCAGGATGGGCCGCAGTGATCGGCTATCGATGATGGACTTTCTATAGCTTCGGTGTCATTACGGCAAAAGGGGGACCGCCGTGAAGATACTTCGAAAGAACAAGCAAAAAGGTCAGGCATTGTTCGTGGGGATGGTGCTGATGGCCATCAGTGCGGCCGCGGTCTTCGTGATGTACAACACATCGCAAATGGCCACAGAAAAGTCGCGGCTGGTGAATGCCGCGGACGGCGCGGCCTACAGTGGGGCCGTATGGGCCGCACGCAATCTCAACTTCATGGCGTACACCAATCGCGCGATGATCGCCAATCATGTAGCGGTCGGGCACTACGTCAGCTACGTGTCCTGGATTCGCTATGTGGAAAAGGCGATCGATGGCATTGAGGACATCGGCAAGATACTTAACGCAATACCAGGCGGCGCGATCATTCATCGCGGCCTTGTCGTTGTTGAGCGCGGCGCGCGCATTACTAAAGAATTGTCCGAAAGATTTGCGCCAATTTTTATTACGGCGTCCGATACGCTCAATCGAGGGCTATCGCTGGCACAGGGCTCGGCGCAACTGAGTATGGCGACGCACGCGGCGTTCACACCGCAAGCTGAAATCATGAAGGCGGCGGCATCGGCGCATAACGAAAACATTCGAGTCAACGACAGCAGTGATATCGGCGAGCTGCGCGGTTTGGGTGTGGCGCTGGATATCGCAGCGGAGACCCGCCAGATGCAGCGCTTTATCAAACGCTACCGTGCAGGCCGCAACGATGGTGGCCGCATGCTTGACTTTTCACGTCAAAGTTACGGCGCATCAGAAAAATTTATTGCCGATCGCGGCTGGGGTGCCACATATATTCTGGTCGGCTCGGTACGTAAACGCGCGCGTACAACCCAAACGCTTGGGCGATTTGCCAACTGGCGGGCCGAGGACGAGTTCGAATACAAATGGCCCGACGGCAAATGGACGCGACTGGCTCGCGATTCGGCCAGTGCACGCGGGTTGAATCGCGGGCGCTATACAGGTGTCGACAGTTACTACGATGTGCAGGATCCGACGCCCAACGGCAATATACGTCAGACGTTCAATTTCACGGCTTACGCCACGATGCCGGTATCGCAAGCCCGATTGTCCAATTTGATGGGCCTTAACACCACGGCGCAGCGCCTTGCAGCGATCAGTCGCGCGGAAATATTTTACGAACGTCCGGCCGAGGGTTTTCGAGCGTTTAACGGTAGCCGTGGCGAATACGCCAACGTGTTCAACCCGTTTTGGGAGGCACGTCTGACGGAACCGCCGCGGGAAATGTTGCAGGGGATTTTGTGAAGAGATTGTGCACAGCACGAGCGGCTATTGGCAGCGCAGCGATCGGCATGATGTTGTGCGGCTGCGGTGAAGATTCACTCGAAACCATAACCATGGCGGATGAATCCGCTACGGGTGGCGGTGCCGGTTGTCCCGCTGATGGCGATGCGCAATTTACGCTGCGGGTGATCTACAACGTCATTGACAGCTACGAACGCGACGCGCTGAAAAACAAGGGCGCGCCGGCACAGGCCAAGGGCATAACCCGGTCGGAGTTGCTGATACGGGATCAGGCGACGCTGGTTCGTCGCACCGGCAAAACCTATATCCAGGACCCGCAAAAATGGAGCGAGTGGGCAGACGAGGGCGAAAAAGTCGCGGATGAGGAATCGACAGAAGCCTTTGTTGCACGTGGTCGCGCATGGCAAGACGCGGAGCAGGATATTCCCATGAAAACGGTGCCGATCGAGTGGGTCGATTTGCGTGCACCGGCCGGCCAATACAGCTATCGCTACGGGCTTGATCCGATGGTTCCGTTGCAGGGCGAGAAGTGGCGTGAAGACGAGCGCAATTTCGATCTTGGTGACCTGAATGCCGCCTTGTTTGATCAGCAGTTTGTCGCCCTGGATCCCTCTGTAATGGAGGGCGTCGAAGTCAGTGAGTCAAGCTTCGGCGGCGTCAAGTGCGAAATGCTGCGCAAGCGTATTGGCGCGCGCGTGCATGAGACCTGCTATGCCAATTTGGGCGGCCATACGGTCGTGCTGCATGGCATGGACAAGACACCTGACGGGCTCTTTAGCCAGACCGCGATATCGGTCGAGCAGGGCCTTTGCGTGCCCGACCACATGCTGGCGGCGCCAGGCCGCGTCAAGTTTGAGGATGTCAGCGGATGAACGCACAGCGCGGCACGGCACTCACTGAGTTCGTTATCATCATGCTGTTCTTTACGCCGGTGATGATTGCCATGCCGCTGATCGCCAAGTACGGCGATATCAAGAGCAAAACGATTGAAGCCAGTCGCTATGCAGCCTGGGAACGCACGGTCTGGTCTGATCCGTCTGCGCGGCGCAACGACGGTGACCGCGAAGTGATCAAGACGCGCACCGATTTGCGCAGGGAAATCGATCAGCGTTTTTTCGGCAACCCGATTCAGGGCTTGCATGACGCCACACCCTCCATCAATTTCTTTTGGCGCAATCGGCACGGCGAGTTCATGCTGCGCGGCGACACCAGCGACGCTCCGCTGCGTACGCCGCGACGTTCGGCGCTGGCCCTGCGTCATGAGGTGGCAACGAGCAAACTGCCGGGTGCCGCCCAGATACCCTCGCGTGCGGTAGATGCCGTGGCCTTCGCGTTCGACAGCAATGACGGCCAGTGGGGCTCTACCGTTGGTGCTGGCAACGACAGCATCTTCGAGCGCATCGGCGATGGTGAGCTGTTCGACAGTCTTCCCGGCGGGCACATTCAATGCAATCCGTTGGGTATCAACATCAACGACGGTCTTGATTTGGGCGCACGCGGGTTTGCGACCGCGCAGGTCACCATGCTGGCTAACGACTACATGCACGGCGATCAACCCGTGCGCTACGCATTTGCGGCCACCAGCGCCGTGCTTGGTAACGCGTGGTCGGCGCCGGACGAAGATGTCTTCGGGCAACGCGTCGACAATATGGCACTGGGCGATATGGCCGGCTGCGTCACGCTGGTGGGCAAGGCCATCGGGACCATCACCTCAGCTGGCTTTGGCAACTTCCTGTTCGGGGAGGGTATGGATGCGAACCCGGTTGAGGACTTCAACTCACGGCGTTCGGCCGACTCGCGCACGCTGCCCCGGTACCTGGAACGCTAATGCGCTGGACGCGCATGGTCCTGGTCGCAGCGGCATTGTCTTTGTTGGCGGCCACGGATGACCCACTGGCGGTGGAATTGCCACAGTTGCAGGAGATGCCGGGCATGGAAGCCACTTGGGCGGCTCGTAAAATGGCGATGAACGGCGTGCCGATGACCATCAAGACGTTCACCTCGCCGCGTTCGGGCCATAAAGTGCTGGCCTACTATGAACGCGAATGGCGCGCCGCCGGCATGTCGACCACGCGCCAGGCGTTTGGCGAATACGACACGATTGGCACCGGCGATGGGCGCAATTTTTACAGTGTTCAGGTGCGCGACGTGGGCGGCCTCAGCGAGGGACGGCTGACGGTCTCACGCAGAGTAAGCAACCCCGATTCAGACACTCAATTTCCGCTGCCACGACGTACTCAGATGGTCAGCAAAATTGACTCGATTGATGCCGGTACGCGCGCGGAGAGCATTGTCGCTTACGCGCCCGGCGGCGCTGTGGAAAACGCGGACTGGTTTATGCGCGAGCTGCGCAACGAAGGCTGGGCGGTTGACCCGTACGTGGCCGAGTCATCGGCGAAGGAAAAGGTGCTCGCGTTTCAACGAAATGCCGAGTTGTGTCAGCTCACACTGATGCCCGATCAACCGGGCCAACGCGGCAAGACGATGCTGCTTATTCACTGGGTGAAGGGATCATGAAAAGACCGCTAAATAACCGCCGTCGTCAACGCGGCTCCGCATTGGTGGAGTACGTCGTGATAGCGCTGGCGCTGGTGGCGTCCTGGACATTTGTTGATGCCTATTTGGAAAACGTTCGCGAACACAACGATGAGTACGCGGATGCGATGGCGAAACCGCACTAGCCTGCATTATTAATGTTGGCGCACGGCTGGGGGGCCAAGCGGCGACATACGTAGAAGAAACACTCACGCTACAGGGGTTAGCATGAACAAGGGTACATCGATATTACTGGCGGTCGCGCTGGTGAGTGGCGGCGCGTCTGCCTATTTCATGAACGAGTACATCGACAACAAGGTCACTGCGCGGCAGGCCGAAATTGATCGGCAGTACACGCCGGTAGAGGCGGTGGTTGCGGCCTACGATATTCGGGTTGGCGAAACCTTGTCCTTTGAAAATTTACTTGTGCGAAAAGTCCCCAGTGGGTTCTTGCATACTGACGCCATCACGCCGGATTTCGTCGACAATATTGTTGGTCGCCGTCTGCTCTATCCCATTGCGCGTGGCGAGGTCTTGTTGCAGTCGCATGCGGCAACCAAGATGGGAACGAGCTTTTCTGCACTCATCCCAGATGGTGAGCGAGCACTGACTTTTCCGGTTGACCAAGTCACTTCTGTCAACGGGCTCCTGCGTCCCGGCGACAGCATCGATTTGCTGGTGACCATGGATGACACCAACCAAAAGACCTATACGCTAACGCTGCTGAGCGAGGTAACGGTGCTGGCGACCGGCGAGGCCGTCGACGAACTGGATGCGACAGAAAGTGGCGCGACGTACCAGACAATTACGCTGTCGGTATCGGCAGAGAACGCAGCAAAAATTACCCACGCGCGGGAGGCAGGCACGCTGTCGGTGATTCTGCGGGCGCCGTCTGACAAGGGCGAGGCATTTTCTGCACGCGTGGATGACGCGTACCTGATGGGCAAGAAGCCCGTCAGCAAGCGTCGCGGCATTGAGATTATTCGCGGCGGGAAACGATAACGTGCGGGCGCTCATGAAGTGCTTCGCGGCGACCGTGGCTGTGTTCCTGCTGTGGTCCGCGCTTGCCGAGCAAACCGTTGGTGAGGCGCTGACCGTCGTGGTCAGTCAGACGATCGTACTCCCCGCCAAAAACGTTACGCGCGTGTCCATCGGTGATGACAGCTTGCTCGACGTACGCGTGCTTGCAGACGTTGACCAGCTCTTGCTGATCGGTAAGACGGCCGGCGTGACGGTCGTGCCGCTGTCGGAGCGGGCGGATCGTATCGGCACGGACATGGACCTGTCTCTTCTCGACAGCTCCGAGCCCACGAGCGGGCATGCTCTCGGGTAT
>CAYGSQ010000041.1:12925-13201 GCA_964352435.1 uncultured Gammaproteobacteria bacterium
ACGTTCGCGTATGGATGCGCAATGGCGACCAGATCAGTCATCAAGTCGCCATCTTGCTCGAAGCACCACAAAACCGTTTGGAGCAAGTGCAACTGTCATTGTCGGCGATTGAGGGCGTGCAGGCGCGGCAGGTGGGCAGTCGCATCATTATTGAAGGACAGGTGTTGACGGCGCAGGACTATGAGCGCGTTGAAGCGATCGCCCAACTGCATCAGGCGGTCAATTTTACGACGCCCGTTGGTTTAAACGTGGAGGCGATGATCTATTTCGATGTGA
>CAYGSQ010000042.1:0-12891 GCA_964352435.1 uncultured Gammaproteobacteria bacterium
CCGTAGACTCGTTGCTGGCGGCGAACGGCGGTGACGGGTCCGATGGCTACGTGATCAATGCCGGTGGCGGCGACAATTTTGGCAGCCAGGTTGCCGGCGGACACGACGTTAACTGCGACGGCATTGCGGACGCCGTGGCGGGTTATTTCGAGGGTGGCGGTTACGTTGGTTCGCCTATCTACGGCGCATATGTGGTGTTGGGCAGCGCGTCGCCGTTTCCGGCACAAGTCGCTTTGTCCGACCCGAATAGAATGGCCAGGCTGATGGGCCCCGGAGACGCATTCGGTTTTGCCGTGGGCATGGCGCGCGATGCCAATCTTGATGGCTGTGGCGACCTGCTGGTCGCCAATCCGGATTTCGGCGGGTTCGACGTGCCGCGGCCCGGGCAAGGGCTGGTTATTTACGGCAGCAATCTGATCGCCGGAACGTACAACGCCAACACTCTTTATCAGGACCAAGGTGGCGATGGCAGCGCCGGCAGCGTGACCGTTGGCGAGACGGACTTGTCCAATCTTGGTCGCGGCCTGGGCGCGGTCGGCGATATCAACGCCGACGGCGTCGAGGATTTTGTGTTCAGCGATGTACTGGGTGACACACAGGGCCTAACAAACAACGGTCGCATCGTCGTCGTTTATGGCCAGCCTGGTATCGTCGACCTGGACGGGGACGGCGTATCGGACGACATCGACAACTGCCTGGGTTTTGCCAACGCTGATCAGCGTGACACTGACGGAGATGGTTTCGGCAACGCCTGCGATGCCGACCTCAACAACGATTGTCAGACCAACTTTATTGATCTGGGCATTTTGCGTACGGTGTATTTCACCGTGAACGAGGACGCCGATTTCAACGGTGACGGAGTTGTCAATACGGCGGATCTTGGTTTGATGCGGCTGGGTTTCTTCGCGCCGCCCGGACCCTCCGCGCAGGCTCAGTGCGCAACGTAGACCGCCCGGTTAAGATCAACGATTCACAGGCGACCGCGCTCGCCTGCAATTAGCAATGTATCGCGTGGTGTAGATTTCAACCTTTGGAGCAAGCTTGACGCTAGTTGAAGGTATAACGGCCTCGATGCCCGTATTGGCCGCGCTCCTGTTCCTGGTAATACTGAGAATGCCTGCCACGCGGGCCATGCCGCTTGCCTTGCTGATCACCGCAGGCATGGCCTGGCTTGTCTGGAAAGTGCCGGGTAAATATATCGCCGCTTCGGTGATCGAAGGCTGGGTGATTGCCATTGGCATTATCATTATCGTCTTTGGGGCGATTGTGTTGCTGCGCATGCTGCAAGCCAGTGGCGCGATGGATGCCATTCGAACCGGTTTTACCAAAATTTCGCCAGACCGACGGGTACAGGCAATCATTATCGCATGGCTGTTTGGTTCGTTGTTAGAAGGTGCATCAGGTTTTGGGACGCCCGCGGCAATTGCCGCTCCGCTGTTGGTCGCATTGGGATTCCCGCCATTGGCGGCGGTGGTCACCGCCCTGATTGCCGACAGTTCGGCCGTCTCGTTTGGCGCGGTGGGCACGCCGGTATTGGTGGGCATCACCCAGGGACTGGATCAGCCCTCCGCAGCGTTCGTGCGAGATATCGCCATCCGCGCTGTTAGTATTGATTTGCTTGTTGCCAGTTTTCTGCCGCTGCTCATGATCTGCGTGCTAACCAAATTTTTTGGTGAGCAACGCAGCTGGAAACACGGCCTGGCTCTATGGCCATTTGCACTGTTCGGTGGCCTGGCATTTACCGTGCCGGCGTACGCGGTAGCGGTGTTACTTGGCCCCGAGTTCCCATCCATTTTCGGCGGCACCATCGGTTTAGCCGTTGTTATTCTGGCGGTAAGGCTTGGCTTCCTACAACCAAAAACACGGTGGGGTTTTGGCAAAAACCCAGCGGCGGACTCGCTTGCACCCGACGCCTTGCAAGTCAGCACCGCGACGCGTAGTCAACCTGTGATGGGGCTATGGCGGGCCTGGTTGCCCTATTTTCTGGTGGCGGGACTATTGATTGCGACACGCGTCAATTTCCTGCCGTTCAGTGCGCTGTTTAAAGGCGTTTCCGTTGGGCCAAGTGATATTTTGGGCACCGGCATCAGTGCATCGATTCAACCGCTTTATTTGCCCGGCACCGTATTCGCACTTGTGGCGCTGATCACCGTTTTTGTGCACAAGATTGCGGTTACGAACGCTGTCAATGTATGGAAAAACGCGGGCGCGTCGCTTTGGCCAACCACTATCGCTTTGGGCGCATCGGTGCCAATGGTACGAATTTTCATTAACTCCGGCGTCAATTCAGCGCAGCTTGCGGCGATGCCGCTGGAATTGGCAAATCTTGCGGTGTCGACGTTTGCTAATACCTGGCCATTCATCGCACCATTTGTGGGAGCACTTGGCAGTTTTGTCGCAGGCTCGGCCACATTTTCCAATATGATGTTTGCGACCTTGCAGGAAAGTGCCGCCGTGCAGACAGGCAATAGCACGACCACCATTCTTGCCTTGCAGATGCTCGGCGCCAACGCGGGCAACATGATTTGCGTGGTCAACGTCGTGGCCGCCGCCTCGGTGGTCAATTTGGCTGGCAAGGAAGGACAAATAATTCGCCTGACGCTGGGACCTATGTTGTTCTACGCTCTGGGCAGTGGCTTGGTAGCGTCCTTGTTTTTTCTCTGACTTAGAACGTTCACGATTGAACATTGCGGGAGTAGTTCGTGAGAATAGCGATATTTTCCAGTAAGCCTTATGACGTTGAGTACCTGAGCAAGTGCGCCGATGATGATCAGGAGCTGCGTTTTTTCGAGTATAAGCTCGATCGAAAAACAGCGCTCATTTGCAAGGATTTCGAGGTGGTTTGTTGTTTTGTGAATGATGACTTATCGAAACAGACCATCGATGAGCTGGCAGACAATGGCGTTAAGCTCATCGCCATGCGCTGCGCGGGATACAACAATATTGATCTGGAAACGGCAGAAAAGCGAGGCATCAAAGTGTGCCGCGTGCCGGAATACTCACCGCATGCGGTCGCCGAACATGCACTGGCACTTTTACTCACGCTCAACCGCAATATTCATCGGGCCTATAATCGCGTACGTGAAAACGATTACTCCCTGAACGGTTTACTGGGCTTTGATCTGTACAGGAAAACGGTCGGAGTCATTGGCACCGGCAAAATTGGCGCAGCGTTTTGCAACATCATGCAGGGCTTGGGCTGCAACGTGATCGCTCATGATCCGTTCCCCAATGATGATCTGAAAGCAGGCGGCGTGCACTACGCTGAGCTGGATACAATCTGGGTGGAGTCCGACATCATCTCTTTGCATTGTCCACTGCTGCCGGAAACCCAACACATTATCGACGCTAGTGCGATCAGCCAGATGAAGACGGGCGTGGCATTAATCAATACCAGTCGTGGCGCGTTGATTGATACTCGCGCGGTCATTGGGGCGTTGAAGACAGGCCATATCGGCTATCTGGGACTGGATGTGTACGAAGAAGAAGCGGATCTGTTCTTCGAAGATCAATCAAATTTCTTGCTGCAAGACGATATTTTTGCGCGCCTGCTAACTTTCCCAAATGTACTGATCACCGGCCATCAAGGCTTTTTCACCAAAGAAGCGATGACGGCCATTAGCAACATTACTTTAGGCAATATCCGAAATTTTGTCGCCGGTAATTTGAGCGACGTGCACTTTGTCGACGCTTAAAACGACATCAATTGGTGCTGCGCGCCACGTACGGTGAAACGCTGCGTTGATACCCTCCACAAACGAATGGCCGCCCCTTTGGATAAGGCGATGTGCGTACGGTTTGCGTTGTTGCCGCTATGACTCGAGCGCCATCGACTTTTTAAACGCGGGCCGGGCCATGCAACGATCAGCGTAGTCGGACAATACGGGCACATCCGGCAACATCTTGAACATACGCATAAATATGACGCTGGAACCCAACATCACATCGGCGCAGCTAAAGCCTGAGTCCAGCACCCATTCGCGTCCTTCCATACGCTCGGCAAACACCTTGATCATGGTGTCGAAGTCGCCCCAGCCGCGCTGGCCTTTGTTCGTCTCGGCGCCACTCGCCTGTTCTGTCATTGCCGGCTCGATAACCGCCGGCGTGAAAAACAGCCAATACAAGAAGTCGCCACGCTCATCGCTGTCGAGCGGCGGCGCAAGCTGGCCGGCGGCATAACGGTCGGCCAGATACAAACACATCGCCGCTGACTCGCACATGGTCACCTCGCCATCGGCCAAGGCTGGCACCTTACCCATGGGGCTTGCCTTAATGAAATCCGGGTCGCGCGGTGCCGACTTATCCAGCAAATCGACTTTGACAATCTCGTACTCGAGTCCGGCCTCCTCAGCCATCCAAACCAGCCGCGAGGCGCGAGATTGCGGGTACCAGAAGATTTTCATTAATATGCTCCAAAACAGGACACAGGATGCTGGAATCATACGCTGCCCCATGCGACGAAGGGATTGTGGAATACTGATCCGGGGGCATGTCGAAGGATTGGCCGCTAGTTATCGCAGTTCAACAACAGGTCGGCCCCAATGACACCCGAGCAATGGGAACAAATTCGCGCACATTTTGATGCGGCTGTCGAACTCGACGCGGTGGCGCGCGACGAGTATCTCGCGCGCGAGTGCACGGACCCGATATTGCGTCGTCAGGTATCCATGATGCTGCTTGCCGACGACGACGAGGCGGACGATCTGGGGCGCATCGTGCAAGGCGCCGCCAATAGCTCGTTTACGCCGGGCGCGCTGGTAGGCACGACCCTTGGCCCCTATCGCGTACTCGAGGAAATCGACCACGGCGGCATGGGCTCGGTGTACCTGGGCGAACGGGCAGACGAAAATTACGACCAGCGTGTAGCAATCAAGATCGTCAATATCGCGCTCGCTGGCAGTCAGTCATTGTCCCGGTTCAAAAGTGAACGGCAGATCCTGGCCAAACTCGAACATCCCAATATTGCGCGTTTAATCGACGGTGGCACGACGCCGACCGGTGCGCCCTATCTGGTCATGGAATTCGTCGATGGCCTTGCGATTGACGACTACTGCAACACACACAAACTCACGACGATAGAACGGCTCAAACTGTTCGGAAAAGTCTGCGGTGCGGTACATGTTGCACATCAAAACCTGATCGTTCATCGGGACATCAAACCCGCCAACATTCTGGTCGATGCGCAGGGCACACCCAAGCTGCTCGACTTTGGTATTGCAAAATTGCTCGACCCGCAAAGCTCGGGTGCGACGCTCGCCGTGACGCAAGCCAACATGCGTTTATTCACACCTGAGTACGCCAGCCCCGAACAGGTTCAGGGCAAGAGCATCACGACCGCCAGTGACATCTACTCACTGGGCGTGTTGCTCTATCAACTGTTGGTAGGCGCCTCGCCGTACGGTGACTCGTCCAGGCAGCCGGAGGCACTGCTGTCCGCGATCTGCACCAAGGAGCCCTCCAAACCCAGCACGCGGGTGCAGACGCTGACATCCATCGCCGCTGAAGACGTCTCCTCCAGTCGCCAGACAACGACCGCAAGACTAAGCAAACGACTACGTGGCGACCTGGACAATATTGTGCTGATGGCACTGCGCAAAGAGCCGGAGCGGCGCTATGAGTCTGCGCTGCGATTGGCCGCCGATGTCGACAACTATCTGGCCAATCGTCCGGTGATCGCGCGCCAGGACACACTGGGTTACCGCCTGAGCAAATACGCCCGACGACACATGACCGCGGTGGTGGTCGCAAGTGTCGCGACGGTGGCCATGATTAGTCTCGTTACGTTTTACACACTGCGTCTTGCGGCTGAACGTGATCGCGCACAAAAAGCGGCGAATGAGGCCACACAGTCGGCGGAGTTTTTGCAAAATCTGTTTCGCGTGACGGACCCAAATGAAAACCAGGGGCAGCAAATTACGGCACGCGCATTGCTGGATCAGGGAGCACGGCAACTTGAGGTAACACTGGCCGACCAACCCGGCGTACGCGCCGCGTTGCAAACGACCATTGGCAAAGTCTACGCATCACTAGGCATTCGTGAAGAAGCCAGAGCGGTATTGGAAAGCGCCCTACAGACACTGGAAACACAGGGCGACGCGTCCCCAGCAGCGCTCTATGAGGTACTGCTGCAACTTAGCGACCTTAACGCATCGCAGGACAAATTTGACGAGGGCTTAGCCTATGCGCAGCGCGCGCTCGATGTGGCCGGGCGCTCGGACTCGGACGAAATACTGCCGTATCGCGCATCGATCCACATGGCCTCGGTTCTGCAAAACGCCGGGCGCCACGCGGAATCAAAGACCATCCTCAATAAAATCCGCGGTGCACTCAACACACCGCAGTTTCGCGACTCGGTCGTCAATGCGCAGGCCCTGCGGCTTCTGGCCCTGAGCTATGAAATAGACAGCGACTACGGGCAGGCGGAAGCACTGTTGCGTAGCGCCATTTCTATTTACGAGAAAACCTACGGCGCGATTCACAGTGACACAATCATGGCCAAACGTGCACTCGCCTTCCTTTTGGATCGGCAACGCGAGTTCGCAGCGTCGGAGACGCTGTTTCTGGAAGTACTTGAGGCGACCCGTACGCTGTATGGCGATGACCACCCGGACACAGCGCTCGCGCAGGGCGAACTAGGTACGCTGTATCGCCACAGTGGCGACATTGAAAAAGCGATGACCTTTCTCGAGGCGGGACTCGCAACATCTGTGAAGGTCTATGGCGAAGAACACAGCTTTGTCGCGTACGACATGATTCAGGTCGCGAACCTGGGCTACAGGCGTCGCGGCATGACATTTGCAGAACCCATATTTAGAAAGGCTCTGGCCATTTACGATCGTACTTTGCCGGCTGATCACCCGTATATCGCCAGCGGGCTGATTATTTACGCCAGCAGGCTGGTGAAAGAGAATCGAAGCGAAGAGGCACGGCCACATCTGGCCCGTGGCCGCCAAGTCTGTCAGGCCGCGCTGCCCCCCGAGCATTGGCTAACAGCGCAATACGACATTCTTGAGGGCATGGTCGAACGGCGCCAGGGCAACGAAGCCCTGGCGACACCGCTGCTACTCGGTGGCTTTGAGCGGTTGCGCGCCGGACGCGGCCTCGGCCATGGCGCGACCAGGGACGCCCTGAAGGAACTGGTTGAAAACCTGCAAGCGATCGGCGATAGCGCTGGCTACGCCAAGTACTCCGCCCTCATGGAGGACAGCGATCCCCCCATTCGGTAGACTTGCGCGCAATCGCGCAATGGAAAACCAACCATGAATCAAGCATCAACCGCGCCTCAGGGCTTTGTTCAAAACGCTTTGGCGACCGTCGAACGGGTCGGCAACAAGCTGCCCGACCCGGCCGTTTTGTTTCTCGCATTGCTGTTCATCGTCTGGGCACTGTCGGCGCTTCTTTCCGGCGTCGATTTCAATGTAATCGACCCCCGCTCGGGCGAGCCGCTCACTATCGCCAATCAGCTTTCGGGCCCGGCGATGGCCACCTTCTTCTCGAGCATGGTGACCAACTTTTCGCATTTCCATCCGGTCGGCGTTGTGCTGGTTGCCATGCTGGGCATTGGTGTTGCCGAACACACCGGATTTATTGGCGCCGGTCTGCGGGCGATGATGTCGGTCACCGCGCCGTGGCTGCTGACCCCGATGGTGATCCTTGTTGGCATCGTCAGTCACTCGGCAGTAGATGCGGGTTACGTTCTGGTCATTCCATTGGGTGGCGTAATCTTCTACGCCGCAGGACGCCATCCGCTGGCCGATATCGCCGCCGCGTTTGCTGGCGTATCGGGCGGCTTCTCGGCCAACTTTGTGCCCTCGTCTCTCGATCCGATGTTGCAAGGCATCTCGCAGGCGGGCGCGCAGCTGCTCGACAGCGGCGTCGAACTCAATCCGTTGAACAACTACTTTTTCACGACAGCCTCGTCGCTCCTGATTGTGAGCGTGGGCTGGTTTTTGACGGACAAGGTTGTTGAGCCGCGGCTCAAGAGCAGCGAACTCGACGGTGATCTGACCGACCTGCCGAAGATGGAACCACTACAGGACAAGGAAAAGCGGGCGCTTAAGGGTGCAATGATCGCCACGCTGATCGCGGTCATCGGCATGGTGATCTGGGCGGCCCCCGATGATTCGGCGTGGCGCGCGCCCAATGGCGACCTGACCGCCGGCGCTGCCCCGCTGATGCGCTCCATTGTGCCCATGATCTTCATGTTCTTTTTAATTCCCGGCGTGGTCTATGGCGTATTGTCCGGTTCGGTCAAAAACTCGCGTGACATGATCGCGGGCATGAGCAAGGCCATGACCAGCATGGGCTACTACCTGGTCATCATGTTTTTTATCGCACAGTTTATTTACGCATTTGGCCAGTCGAATCTGGGCGTTCTGATGGCGCTCAAAGGCGCGGCCGTGTTGCGTGAGCTGGCATTGCCCGCGCAAGTCACGATTGCCGGCATCATTTTTCTCACCGGCTTTATCAACCTGTTTGTGGGTTCAGCGTCGGCCAAGTGGGCACTGCTTGCACCAATTTTTGTGCCCATGCTCATGGAGCTGGGCATCTCGCCGGATTTGGCGCAGGCCGCTTATCGCGTGGGCGATTCGAGCACCAATATCATCACGCCACTGATGCCCTACTTCCCGCTGGTCGTTGTGTTCTGTCAGCGCTACGTCAAGAGCACCGGTATCGGCACGGTCACCGCAATGATGCTGCCCTTTTCGGTCACATTTATCGTCTTGTGGACCGTGTTCCTGCTGGGCTATTGGGCGCTGGGCTTTCCTCTTGGCATCCAGTCCAGCTACACCTACATGCCGTAAGCGGACTCAGGTATCGGGACGCTCCCACGCTGCATCACGCAGTGCGTCAGCGTCCCGATCGTCGGCCGACATGAGTTTGCGCAGCTCTTCGCGGCGCTCGCGGGCCTGCACGATGTAGTTCTCATGATCCTGGTGCCACATCTCAAACATCTCGTTGAGCATTTGTTCATCATGAGCACGGAAGACCTGACCGGCACGATGTGCCTGAAATGAGCGGTGGCCCATTGCCTTGAGCGCTTCCACACCCAGCTCAAGCGCCGAGGAAAACATCTCGCGGCGGATGATCTGACAGCCCAATTTCATCAACTGATACTGGTGGTGGCGATCGAATGCGCGAGCCATGATTTTGAGATGGGGAAAGTGCTTGGTCGCCTCGGTAACAATCTTGGTGACCTGGTCACGGTCTTCAACTGCCACGACCAGAATCTTGGCATCTTCAGCACCAGCGGTGTGCAACAGATCCATTCTTGATGCATCGCCGTAGTACACCTTGTAGCCGTACATACGCGTCATCTCGATTCGCCCAGCGTCATGATCCAAAAGCGTGACGCCAAAGCCATTCGCGTGCAGCAAACGTCCAACGATCTGGCCGAAGCGCCCGTAACCTGCCACGATCACCGGGTTTTCCTGCGACTCCATGGTTTGCGTTCGCGCGCCGCCTGCGTTGCGCTCGGACCATTTTTCGGAGTACCGCCCGTAGGCGATCATCAGAAGTGGCGTCATGATCATGCTGCTTGCAACAACGAGCGTCAGCAAATCGATCAGTTCGCCTTCGAGAACGCCGTAACTGCGTGCGGTGGTAAACAGGACAAACGCAAATTCACCCGACTGACACAGTGCGACCGCGAATAGCAAATTGTTCATCGACTGCATCTTGAAGACACGCCCAAGGCCGTAGAGCACGCCGAACTTGACCAACAGAAGCACGGTCGTCAGCAACACAATGCTGCGCCACTCCTGGGCAAACAAACCAAGGTCCATGGTCGCGCCGACGGTTATAAAAAACAGGCCGAGCAAAAGGCCCTTAAACGGTTCGATATTCGATTCGAGCTCATGCCGAAATTCGCTCTCCGCCAACACGACGCCACCAAGGAATGCACCGAGTGCGGGTGATACGCCCACCAGCTGCATCAGGTACGCCAGCGCAATCACCAGCAGCAGTGCAGCGGCCGTGAAGACTTCGGGCAGCTTGGCTTCGGCAATGAACCGAAACGCGGGCCGCGCGGCAAACCGCGCCCCAAGTACCATGCCGACCACGATAAGCAGCAGATAGAGCGCCTGTTGCGCAGGTGGCAATGCGGCGCCCGCGTGTGTGTCCGCCACGGTCTGGGCATCAGCCACCGCGAGAAACGGCAAAACCGCCAACAGTGGAATGACCGCAATGTCCTGAAACAGCAGCACCGAAAACGCC
Organism: uncultured Gammaproteobacteria bacterium; assembly: GCA_964352435.1. Classification (GTDB taxonomy): domain Bacteria; phylum Pseudomonadota; class Gammaproteobacteria; order Steroidobacterales; family JBCCMA01; genus JBCCMA01. The sequence goes on from CAYGSQ010000042.1 coordinate 10,216, forward strand.
GACTCACCCGGACTGGTTTTGAGGAGTCCGCGCTCGGCGAGCGACTGCAGCACGATGGCCGTGGAGGACAAGGACAGAATCATGCCCACCGCCAATGACGATTTGATCGGCAGGCCCAGTAGATTGCAAACCAACGCAATGGCCAGCGTCGACAACAAAACCTGCAGTCCACCAAGGCCCAGGATGGACACGCGCATCTCCCACAAGCGCGAAGGGCGTAGCTCAAGCCCCACCAGAAACAGCATCATGACAACGCCAAATTCCGCGAAGTGCAGGACTTCGCTTTGGTCGCTACCCACCAGTTTAAAAACAAACGGACCGATCAACACGCCGGCAATCAAATAGCCAAGGACAGAGCCCAGGCCCAGTTTGCGCGCGATGGGCACGGACAAAACCGCTGCCGCCAGATACGTCAGGCTCTGTTGGAGAAGGCCGTGCTCATCCATGACCTGGACTCCGCAAATAGGTTTCAATGGTCGAGTGATCAGCAAAATCCTGCCCAACGAAATCCGGTTGTTGCAGGTGATTGAGCAAACTGCAGTAGCGATCACAGTGCGCCGCGATCTGCCCGCGGCTCATGGCACCCGTGTCGCTGACCGTCAGCGACGGTAAATAACGCATGCCACAGTAGTCAGCCGTGCGCGCAAAAGGATGCATCAGCGCGCGCACTTCATCACGCCCGTCGCGAGGCGCGAAGTCTGATGCGGGGCTGCCGCCAGACCACACGTTAATTAACGACCGGCCGCTCAGTCCGTCGCCATCGCCGCCGTAGGCAAAGCCGTGTTCGAGCACGATGTCGACCCACTCTTTGAGTAGTGCCGGCACACTGTACCAATAGAGCGGGTGTTGCATGACAATAACCTGATGCTCAAGTACCAATGCCTGCTCACGGGCCTTGTTGATGTAGAAATCGGGGTAGGTCTCGTACAGGTCACGCACGGTCACGCCATTCACCGATTTTGCCGTACGCGCCATGCGCGCGTTTACGCGGGACTTCTCCAGCGCCGGATGCGCAAGCAGCACCAAAACTTTTTGCGTGACGGACAAATGGCTCTCCCTGATTATTATCGCACTGCTAACCCCGCGACCGACGCTGCTACACTTGGTGGCAAGTCTAATTCTGGAGTGTGCCTGTGTTCGCCAAAGTAGTGTTGGTTTTCTTCGGTTTGTCGTTTGGTGGCTTTGGTGTCTGGGCATTGTTGTCGCCTGTTTCACTGGCAAAACTCGTACATTTTTCGCTCGATACACCGGGCGCGGTCACCGAGATTCGTGCGTTCTACGGTGGCCTCGAAATCGGTTTCGCCATTTTTCTGATTGCCGCCGTTTTTTATCGACCGTTGATTCCCGGCGCGCTGCTGGCACTGACCGCGGTTGCCGGCGGCATTGGGCTGGCACGCATCGCCGGCATTTTGGCTGATGGCAGTGGCTCCGCCTTTATGTACAGCGCGCTGGTCTGGGAACTGGCCGGCGCCGGACTGGGGTTGGTGGCGTTTCTGCAAATAGCACGTCACTGACGGACGGCTGGCGCTTGACTTTACAGGCGCAACATACATACTAGTCGGTATGCCGCATTCACCGTGCGGTAACCTGTTGTTTTGTATGAACTCAAGAGTCAGTGAACATGGTTATTAAGCGCGACCCAGACAAAACCCGTGACGCTATTTTGGCTGCCGCCTTCGACGAAATACACGCTCAAGGCTTTCGTAGCGCCAGTATCGACAATATCTTGCGCCGCACCGGCGTGACCAAAGGCGCGCTATACCATCATTTCCCCAACAAGGCCGCGCTTGGCTATGCCGTCGTGGAAGAGGTCATCGGACCGTGGGCCGCAGACATGATGGCACCGCTTGACGACCCACAACTGAACCCGTTGGACACTTTGCTGCAGATCGGCGTCGAGCAATCGGCTCTCGATACGCACGGCAGTCCCATGCTCGGATGCCCGGTCAACAATCTGGTGCACGAGATGTCGGCACTGGACGAGGGTTTTCGTGAGCGCCTGAATGCCATCATGCTCGACTGGCGTGCGCGCATCGGTCGCGCATTGGCACGTGGCCAACGTGACGGCATCGTTCGCGCCGGCATCAATGCCGACGACGCGGCTGCCTTTGCGCTGGCGGCCTATGAGGGCTGCATTGGCCTTGCCAAAAGCTCGCGGGACGCAGAGCTGTTCGAGTCGTGTTCGCGCGGCATGGTTGCGTTCGTCAATGGATTACGCGTCGGCGACCAGAAGCACTCGTCGGCGGTTGCCTGAACTCACTGACTCGCACACACCATGGCCATCCGCACGCTGACTGACCTTTATACGGTGCGCTACGCCCGTTGGGTGCTGGCGCACCACAAGATCGTCCTGATTGTGTCCTTGCTGTTGGCACTGCTGGCCGCGGCGGGACTGCCGCGTCTTGGTTTTCACGATGACTACCGCGCATATTTTGACGAAGACAATCCCGAACTGGCGCAGCTGACCGAGCTGCAAAACACCTACACGCGCAGCAACAACGTGCTGTTCGTCATCGCACCCCGCAGTGGCGACGTGTTCGATGAGAACACACTGCGGGCTATTGGCGCGCTGACCGAGCAAGCGTGGACACTGCCATTCGCAACGCGCGTCGATTCGCTGACCAACTTCCAGCACATGGAGGTAGAGGGCGATGATATTTCCGTCGGCAATCTGAA
>CAYGSQ010000043.1:0-12696 GCA_964352435.1 uncultured Gammaproteobacteria bacterium
GACCTCGGTCAAGTACGCTGGCGGTCCATGGGAGCTTGGTTTGTCCGAGGCTCAACAGCTATTGCGTGAGCGCGGCATGCGTCATCGGGTGCGACTGCAAACGGACGGCGGCCTCAAAACAGGACGCGATGTCATCAAGGCGGCTTTACTCGGCGCCGAGAGTTTCGGCTTTGGCACGGCACCGCTGATCGCGCTGGGTTGCAAATATTTGCGTATTTGCCACCTGAACAACTGTGCAACCGGGGTGGCCACACAGCACGAAGTACTGCGACGCAAATTCTTCGTCGGCAAACCACAAATCGCGATGAATTATTTCACCCTGGTGGCTGAGGATGTGCGCGAGATTCTTGCGTCACTCGGTGCGCGCAATATAGAAGAGCTAATTGGGCGTGCCGACCTGCTCACCGCCGCGCAGGGTACAACCGCCCATCAGCAAACGCTCGATCTCTCGCCGCTGTTGGACGCGGATGCGGCCACACGACCGGGTTCGCGCTTTTGCACGGACGATGCCAACCCTCCGTTTGACAAAGGCGTGCTTGCTCAACGTATTGGTGCAAATACGCGCGACGCCGTTGCCGGTATGCTTGGTGGTGAATTTTCCTACGACATCGTCAACAGTGATCGCTCTATCGGCGCACGCTTGTCCGGCGACATAGCGCGCACCCACGGCAACTACGGCATGGCGGACCATCCCATAACACTCAAACTGCGCGGCACGGCCGGCCAGAGTCTCGGCGCATTTAATGCTGGCGGCCTCAACATGATTGTCGAAGGCGACGCAAATGACTACGTCGGCAAGGGCATGGCCGGCGGCAAGCTGGTGCTGCGCCCACCGAGCGACGCCGCCTACGTTGCACGCGAGAACATCATCATTGGCAACACCTGCCTGTACGGTGCCACCGGTGGTCGCCTGTATGCCGCTGGCCGTGCCGGCGAACGATTTGCCGTTCGCAATTCGGGCGCCGTCGCCGTTGTTGAAGGCGCCGGCGATCACTGCTGCGAGTATATGACCGGCGGCGTGGTTGTCGTGATTGGCGAAGCCGGCATCAACTTTGGTGCGGGCATGACAGGCGGCTTCGGCTACGTGCTGGATGAGAAGCGCGATTTTGTTGACCGCTACAATCATGAGCTCATCGACATCCATCGACTGAGCGTCGAAAACACCGAAGCGCACGTGCAGCAACTGCGCGCACTGTTGCGCGATCACGTATCTGAAACCGACAGCGAATGGGCGCAGACTATTCTGCGGGACTATCGATCGTTCCTGAAAAAGTTCTGGATCGTCAAACCCAAAGCGTCGGCCTTGAGCTCATTGCTCAGCACGCTACGTAACGCCGCCTGAGCAGACAAATTTATGCCAATGAACCCCTTACAGTTTCTCGAAGTACCGCGCCAGGATCCGCACAAGGATGAGGCCAAAATTCGGGTCACGCATTACAAAGAAATCTATGGCCAATACGAAGCGGACACCGCCGCCGAGCAAGCCGGACGCTGCCTCGATTGCGGTATTCCTTTTTGCCAGTGGAAGTGCCCGGTGCACAACTACATCCCGGACTGGCTACGGCTTATCGAGGAAGGCAACATCGAGCAAGCCGCGGAGTTGTCACACAAGACCAACTCGTTGCCCGAGATCTGCGGTCGCATCTGTCCACAGGATCGACTGTGTGAAGGCGCCTGCACGCTCAATGACGGCCACGGTGCCGTTAGTATCGGCAATATAGAAAAATACATTACGGATGAGGCGCTCAAAAAAGGCTGGCGCCCCGACCTGTCTCAGGTCAAAGCCACTGACAAGCGCGTAGCGGTAGTCGGCGCGGGTCCTGCGGGACTGGCCGCCGCTGATGTACTCACACGCCACGGCATCAAGGCCGTCGTGTATGACCGCTATCCGCGTATCGGCGGCCTGCTAACCTTTGGCATCCCACCGTTCAAGCTTGATAAATCGATCGTGGAGACGCGCTATGAGCTTCTTCAAGGCATGGGCGTCGAGTTTCGTCTTGGCGTTGAAATCGGCCGCGACATCCAGGTTGAAGAGCTGGTCGACGAATATGACGCCGTATTCATGGGCCTTGGGGCCTACGACGCGGTGAGTGGCGGCTTCCCTGGAGAATCGCTACCCGGCGTGCATCAGGCTCTCGACTATCTGATCGGCAATATCAATCAACGCCTGAAGCTGCCCGAAGACGGTTATCCGTTCGTCAATCTTGAAGGCAAGCGCGTGGTTGTCTTTGGCGGCGGCGACACCGGCATGGACTGCAATCGCACGGCGATTCGCCAAGAGGCGGAAAGCGTCATCTGCACCTACCGCCGCGGAGAAAATGATCTGGCCGGATCAAAGCGCGATTACGCCAACAGCGTTGAAGAAGGCGTTGAGTTCATGTTCGATCGTCAACCGGTGGAAATTCTCGGCGACTCGCACGTCACCGGTGTGCGCCTGCTGCGCACGCAAAACACCACCAATGAATACGGCGCAAAGGTGCTGCGCAACGTTGAGGGCAGCGACGAGATTATCGAGTGCGATGCGGTGATCGTTGCGTTTGGTTTTCGTGCCAGCACGCCACAATGGCTTCAGTCTGCCGGCGTGGAGTGCTTGGGCAACGGACGCGTCAAAGCGACTGCGACCGAGAAATTTACGATGCAAACCACCCATCCGAAAATTTTTGCCGGTGGAGACATGGTCCTCGGTGCCGATCTGGTCGTCACGGCCGTATTCCAGGGCCGCGAAGCGGCGCTCGGCATCGCCCGCTATCTGGGTGTCACTGCAGCCTGAACGGCAATCACCGGGCGGCGCGTTCGCACCGCCCGGCTTCTCATCACGAGTCCTGCGGAATCATGTGCACATCGCGTTGCGGGAACGGGATGCTGATGCCAGCTGCATCCAGCGCTTTCTTGCAACGCTCGGTCAGCTCATGCGACGCAGGTGCGTAGGTCGCTGATTTGACCCACGGACGCACGGCCAGATTGACACTGCTATCGCCAAGTTCCGCCACCGTCACCTGCGGCGCAGGATCTTCGACCGTGTACTCACTCGCCTTCACGGCGGCCAGCAGCGCGGTACGCGCGTCGTCAATCGAATCACCGTACGAGATGCCGACAATCAGCTCCATACGGCGAACGTCCGATTCAGTGTAGTTGACGATCTTGCCGTCCATCACCTGACCATTAGGAATAATGATCTTGGTTTTGTCTGGCGTGCGCAGCGTCGTCGTAAACACGTCGACTTCTTCGACGAAGCCTTCCGTGCCCGCGACGTCGACCAAATCGCCCAGCTTGTACGGACGGAAGATAATCATCAAAACGCCCGCGGCAAAGTTGGACAGTGAGCCTTGCAGGGCCAAACCAATCGCCAAACCGGCCGCACCGATAACCGCCACCAGTGACGCTGTCTGAATTCCGAGCGCACTGATCGTCGCAATAACAACAAACGTCAGCAAAATCGCATAAAGAATGTTACGCAGAAACTTGGTCAACATCGGATCGAGCGCCGAACGCTCCATCAGTTTGCCGACGCCTTTGGTTATCATCTTCGCAATAAAGCGACCAATCACGAAAATCGCAACAGCCTTCAAAAAGAGCAGCCCGTATTTAATGCCGTTTTCTTGAAGCATCGGTAGGTATTGTTCAAAGTCCACGTATCATTCCCCCTGTTATTTAACGTGGGAGGATGATATCCCGAAACCCTATGCCAACCGAAGGTCGCGCAAGAAACTTTGCAATTGCGCACAAAAAAGAGCCGCATAGCGGCTCTTTTCGTAACGCGGAAGAGTTAAGGCTTAGTCGCCCTGAGCTTTTTGCTTCTTGGCCGCCGCGGCGGCTTCACGCCCCTGTTCCTTCACGCGCCGCAGCTCGGCCTGGCGCGCTTCTTCTTTGGCGATGTGTGACAGCCACTGCGATGCACGTTTGGCAGTACCGCCCGTCTCAGCAGACCGGAACACTTCCTTGGCCTCTTCTAGCTTGTCGCCGTTAAACAGTGCCGTGCCGAGCAAAATACGTGCTTCACCGGCGCTGCGCAGGCCACCCTTGCGCAATGCCTCGCGCACGGACGCTGCCGCGGCATCGTAATCGTCGATGTTCATGTAGCTGTAGGCAATGCGCAGATCAAGCTTGCCGTCACTGGACAATTGAGCAGCACGCTTGAGCACGGGTAGCGCCTTGTCGTCTTCACGAGCCGCACTCCAAGCCTGTGCCAGCAGCCGCAGGTTGGCCAGGTCGCCCTCGACAATACCGCCACTAATTGCTTTTTCGAGCGTTTTTGCGCCGCGCAAAGGATCGCCGTTCATCATGTACAGCTGAGCGAGGTTGCGCAGATCCTGGCTGCGGTCCAGATAGCCTTGCATGTCGGCCAACTCCAGTACCGCTAGCTGACGCTTGTTGTCGCCCAGCTCGCCGTAGACCGCCGATAGCTGATTCCAGTACTCGCGTTTGGGGAAACGCGCGATGAGCTGATTGAGTACATCAGCCACCGTCTGGTATTCCTTGAGCTCGTAGTGGTAGACGCGCTTGAGCAACAACCAGTTTTCCTTGACCTCCTGGCCCTTTTCACGCGCGATCGAAATGGCTTTGTCCAGTGGAGCAACTGCTTTACGGAACTGCTTCTGCTGATAATAGGCCTGCGACAGGAACACGTACGGCCCGGCACCCGGATTCGTTGCCGTGCGGAACCATTGCTCCAGCAGGTCAATCGCCTTCGGGTAATTCTCTACGGTGAAGTACAGCTGACCCAGCGCGTAAATCGCCTGCGTTTCCATCGCCTCTGGCAAATCAGGCTGCGCGCGCACGTTCTCATATGCCCGGATAGCATCCTGATAGCGTTCTTGCTGAAAATAAATAAACGCGTAGAAGTTATACATCTGCGCTTTTTCGTAGCTGTTGAGGTCGTCCTGGCGGCTCAGCTTGTCGAGCACGTTAATCGCCTCACCGAACTGATCGGCCTCGCCAAGCTCCTGGGCTGCGGTCAGTTCCTTGTAGACTTTCTCGCGCAACGCAGGTGTTTTACGTGTCTTGCGCTCTTGCTGCTCTTGCGCGACAGCCGATGGGGCTGTCGGCAGAGCAAACACGGTCAGTAGCGCCGCGCAGGCCAGCGCTCGTGTTAGTAGATTCGTGTTTATGGTCATACCCTTTCCCTCACTGATCGAGTACGTAGGTAAAACGGTTTTGAACACCTGGCACCTGAATAGGTTCACCATCCACCACTCGCGGCTTGTATTTGAACTTGAGCGACGCGTCGATCGACGCGCGTTCAAACAGCGAACTTGAACAGTCCACAACGGTTGGGTCTGCGACCGTGCCCGACGTGGTCACGGTGTACTCGACCGTGCAGTAGCCTTCAACGCCGCGCTGTTGAGCCCGCCGCGGATACACCGGTGCAACTTTCACGATAGGCAGATACTCGCCGTCAGAGGCAGACAATCCGAAGCTGCTGGCGATGTCCATCGAGCCGCCCTCAATGCCAACGGGTGCAACATAAACCGACTCCGCTGTCGGGTTTAGTTGATCCTGCTGGGGTTGTGGCACATCCGGCGGGGCCTGCTCTGGCTTCGGCGGCTGCTTGGGCTTGCGATCCTTGCGCTCGGTAATCTCTTCTTTTTCAACACGCACAAAGTCCATGTAGCGCCGCGTCTTTTTCTCGTCCAGCACATCTTCGCCCGTGGCGATCAGGTACTGCATGATCCAAAGCAGCAACAGAGCGATAAAACTGCCCACTACCAAGCCCGTGATGTAACGAATAGCCGCCGTACCCATCTAAATAACCTCGGCGGCCAATGACACGTCCACGCCCACATCGCGGGCCGCGTCCATCACCTTGACCAGCGTTTCAACGTTGGCCGCTTTGTCAGCTTGAACGATAACGCTGCCCTGCGGGCTCTCGGCGTGCAGCCGCTGGATATTAGGCTTGAGCTGACGTTCGTCAACGCGGCGCCGATTAATCCAGATTTCGTTGGTCGCACTAATGGCCACAAGGATGTTGGCTTTTTCCTTTTTGACGGCCGTGGCCGCCTCTGGCTTGTTTACATCAAGCCCGGATTCCTTCACGAATGACGCCGTCACAATGAAGAAAATGAGCATGATGAACACCACGTCGAGCATGGGTGTTACGTTAATTTCCTGCTCTTCTTCCTGCTCGCCGCCCGGTTGGAACATTCCGCGCATGGGTCTTACCTCTTAATAATATGAAAAATCACTCGTCCGACATGTTGTCGGCGAGCAATTCAATTTCTGTTTTGGCCTTGCCGTTGAGATACGTGCTGGCAAATACACCAGACAACGCACCCACCATGCCGGCCATCGTGGGCAGGATCGCTTTAGCCACACCCGACGCCATTGAGCGCGCATTGCCGGTGCCGGACACCGCCATCACGTCAAAGACCTCGATCATGCCGGTCACCGTGCCAAGCAGGCCCAGCAAGGGACACATGGTCACCAAAGCTTTGATCAGCGACAACGACTGGTTGGCGCCTCCAGCCACGCGCGAGATCATGGCTTCACGGATGCGCTTGGCATGCCATGAAGTACGATCCGTGCGGGCTTCCCACGCGCTGAGTGTCTCTTTCACTCGACGCTTGTGCTCGCCATTAAAGTAGATGAACCGTTCGGTCATGATCATCCACATGGCGCCGATAACGAAGGCGATTATGAGCAGGACGTCGCCGCCCTGCTCAAGGAAATCGCGAATCGCTTCGAAGAATTGTTGAAGCGCGTACATCGCTTAGTGGCCCTAGCCGCCGCGCTCTGAACGTTCGGCAATAATGCCGGCGCTCTGCTCGTGCAGTACGTGCACAATCTTGCGACTGCGACCGCTGACGAACGTGTGCAGCAGCACCGTCGGAATGGCAACTGCCAGACCCTGGGCCGTGGTAACGAGCGCCTGCGAAATACCGCCAGCCATCAGCGACGGATCGCCTGTGCCGTACAACACGATCTGCTGGAAGGTCTTGATCATACCGGTCACGGTACCGAGCAGACCCAGCAGCGGTGCGACAACAAAAATAATCTTCAGCAGAGTCAGACCACGACTGAGCTTCGGAGTTTCTTTGAGAACGGCTTCGCCGAGTTTGAGCTCCAGCGTATCGGTGCTCGCACCCTTGTTTTCTTCGGCCACTGACAGCACGCGCCCGAGGGCGTTGCCGGTGGAAATGGTATTGCTCTTAACCTGAGAATTCACCTTGCCAGCCGCAATGGTCAGCGTGATCAAACGCTCGAGAGCGATCAACAGGGCGATGACACCAAGAATCATAATGATGTAACCGACCGTACCACCTTGCTTCAGACGTTCGATGAAGTTGGGCTTGTCGATGAGCGACTCAAGGATCTGACCGCGGGTTGGGTCAAGGCCAAACTTGACCAGCGAACCGGGGCTGGCGTTAGCCAGTGCGCCTGTGCTGCCGATGAATCGAGCCTGGTCAGGCTGACGCAGCAGCTCTTCCAGGTTGCCGTTGTCTGTTTCGTAGCGCAGGTAAGCACCGTCGGAAACCAGAGCAAAGCCACCGGCGCGTACAACGGTTCTTTGCTCTTCACCACCGGTTGGGATGACGACCGGCGCGGTGAACTTGACCACCTTGCCGGTTTCGGTCACCTCACGCATTAGCTCGAACCAAAGCTTGTCGATGTCCTCCATCGAGGGCAGTTCCGTCGTTGAGCCCATACGGCGAGTCAGGTCGCTCAGGTATTCGACGCGTTCCGGGAACTGATAGTTGACGATGGAGTTTTGGAACTCAGCGGCGGAGTCTGCCGACGCCTGCCCAATGACACCGAACAGCTCTTTCAAGCCGCCCAGCGCAGCTTCCAGCTCAGCCGTTAATACAACAATGGTGTCTTCGTTGGTTTCAAACGTGCCTTCAAGGGCTGCACTGCGCTGCTCGGCGGCCGCTTTCGCTGCGCGCGCCTGAGTCAGTAACGCCTGTTGCTCCGCTTTGTTAGCCGAGAAGCGTTGCTCACGTGCGCGATTTTCAGTGTTTTCACTGGCTCGGCCTTGTTCAACCAGACGCATCAGCTCGGAGACACTGCGTGCCTGCTGAGCCTGTGCCATCGGCGCCATCAGCGCCGCGGTCGCCGCAATAGCGGCAATTATTTTAAACGACTTCATTAGGTCGCCTCCGGTGCAGGAATCGGCAGGAGCAGAAGCTCGGGTGCACGTTTTTCATCAGCAATCTGCAGGCCGGTGCGGACCGCAGAACGATATTCGTTACCCAGATCGACCCAACCACCCTGAGCCTGATCCCAGCCCTTGGTGACGCTGGCGTCGCCGGTTTGCCAATACAAACCAATGCGGCCGATGCGCAGAAATTCGACGTCGCGCTCAACGCCACTGTCGTCCACTTTGCCTTTGTAAGACTCGATGCTGCGTCCAAACTGCGATTCGATTTTGTAGGCTTCTACAACCGAACGGAATTTTTCCGCCACGCTCACATCTGAACGTCCGAGCAGCGCATCCAGGCGCGCGACGCGGCGTGTGCGTTCTTCTTTAAGGAACGGCACATCGAGCTCGATAAATTGACCCAGGGCGTCAATCATCTTTTTCATTTGTGGAATGACTTGGCGTTGGAGCACCGCAATCCTGTCGGTTGCGCCATCCAGCCCGTCGATTTCTCGTTGCTGGTTGTCAACCTGACTTTGCAGTAGCTCGATGTAGACACCGAGACCATCAGTTTCTTTCGTGATCTGACGGAACTGGTTTTCCAGATTTTCCGTCTGGCCTACGATGGTTTCAACGCGCTTTTGCGACGCTTCATTTGCTTGCATTTTCTTGATGTCAGCGGCCAGAACGGTGCCCAGGCTTTGGGCGGCCAGCGCGCTGCTAAAGAAAAGAAAGACCGCGCCGGCAAGCGTGCGCAAAACGGCCATAGAGTGAATAGATTTCATTGTAACCCTCTAAATCCCCTGTCAATCGGACGACTGGATGCCGCTGGTTGCGACAAGCTCCAGAGTATAGCCACGGACGACACGTATTTTAAAGGCACATGTACAAGCCGCCTGCACCAAGCCAGTGGTCCACCAATATGATGCGCCGCGTCATTACTGTCTTAATACACAGCCAGTAGTGCGAGCGGCACGATGCCTGTGGCGTTTTAATGCGCTATGCGCAGCAAATCAGGATTTTTGCACCAGTGAGTGCGCGATGATCGGGGCACGCCGGTTGCCGGGTTTGAACAGCACCATTTGCACATCGCCGATTACCCGTTCGATGAATCCGGCTTCGCAATAGTGAAGGTAATAGCGCCACATGCGCACAAAGCGTTCGTCATAGCCCTGTGCTCGCACGCGATCGAGCGTCGCGGAAAAACGTTCAGACCAATCACGCAGTGTCTGTGCATAGTGGCTTGCGATATCCGTCACATGCATCACGTTAAGGTCGGTAACGCTACCAAGACTTTGGCAGATACGCCCAACCGACGGCAGGCAGCCGCCAGGAAAAATATACTTTTTGATGAAATCGACGTGGTCACGTGCTTGCGCGTAATTTTGCTCGTTCATTGTAATAGTTTGTAAACACATCAGACCGTGGTCGTGCAAAAGCGCGCTGCACTTCTCAAAGTAGGTGTCGTAAAACTGATGACCCACGGCTTCCAGCATTTCAATCGAAACGATTTTGTCGAATTTACCGGTCAGATCCCGGTAGTCGGTCTCAAGCAAGGTAATGCGATCTTGCAAGCCCGCTTCGGCAACGCGCTCGCACGCCAATTCGTACTGCTGATGAGACACCGTGGTCGTTGTGACCTTGCAGCCATAATCGCGCGCCGCCTGAATCGCAAAGCCGCCCCATCCGGTACCAATTTCGAGCAAATGATCCGACGGACCCAGATCGAGTTTTTGACAAATAAGATCGTTTTTGTAGCGCGCGGCCACTTCCAGGTCCGCCTCCCCGGTCGGATACACGGCGCTTGAATACATCATGTTCTCGTCAAGAAACAGACGGAACAGATCGTTGCCCAAATCGTAGTGCGCGGCAATGTTGCGGCGGCTGCCGCGGCGCGTGTTTTTGGCGACAAACCGAAATGCATCGATCAGGAGCCGCTTGGGTGTCGCCAACGCGCCATCGATGCCCTCTAGAACTTTGGCATTGATGATGAACAAGCGCACCAGTGACGTCAGGTCCGGGCTGCGCATGTGGCCATTCATGTAACTTTCGCCCGCACCCAAAGCACCCGACAATCCGACTTCGCGATAGAAAACCGGATCGGTCACCTCGATCGCCGCTGTCAGGCTATCGTCATCACCAAACGTGGAAACTACGCCGTTTTCCGTGACGGTTAAGCGGCCCGTTTCAAGGCGCCCCAGCGCATCGAACAAACGGCGTCGGTAAAAGTCATAGTTACGTTTCCCTGCGCGCTTGGTGTGGGCAGCCGGCGTGGCGTCGTTCATCGGTTAGAGATCCTTGGCGTTATTCGTTTCACGCGCTGCGGTGCGCGCCAGTTTATTGGGATGCGTCACGAAGGGCACGCGCTTAAGCCACAGTCTTGCTGCCTGATAATAAATCAGGGCCGTAACCTTGAAGGTCATGACCGGTTGTTGCAACCACGTTGCCCACAGCGACCTGGACGTGAGCGGATAGCGACGCAAGGTCAACGTTGCATCAAACATCTTGCGGCCGTCGCGGACACTGTTGTTGTGCACGCGCAGGTCTTCATCGGGATTACTGAAGCGCCATTCGTATTGCATGTCCATGCTCATGAACGGTGACACGTGAAACGCTTTGTCGAACTCGAATGTCTGGCCTGCTGCATTTTCGCTGCCGCCTCCAAGTACATAGCAATGGCGTTCACCCCATGGCGTATTGGTAACCTCGGCGATGACCCGTTCGAGCGTAACGCCGTCGGCAGCGAAACAGTAATAAAAGCTGACCGGGTTGGAGACATAACCAAAATACCGCAAATGTGTAAGCAAACGCACCGGGCCATTGAGCGTGTAGCCGTGCCGCGCCAGCAGTGCGGCGACGGACACTTTGAGCGGTTCATCGGCCAGCCCCATGTGGTCATCGCGTCGAAAGCGAGCCGGCGACCAACGCCGTGTCGAAAAAAGCCCTCGCTTGCCAAACAATTGTTCGACCTCGTCGAGATCGAGATACAGCTGAAAAATGCGATAGTTAAACGCGTGCGTAACAGGGTGGTGCCGCCGGTGCTGCACACGTCCCTTATACAAATAACTGTTCATGCCGTCGCATCAATCGCGTTCATAAGTACCTGCGTCGCACGCAGCGCGCTGACAACGCCATCCTCGTGAAAACCGTTGCCACAGTACGCGCCACAGAAAAAACTTCGTTGCTGGCCATTGAGCAGATTCAATTTGGCCTGAGCCGCTACGCTTGCCGCAGTGTACAGCGGATGCGCCATTTGCGTGACATGCAAGATCTTGTCCGGATCTATGCGCTCACGCGCATTCAACGTCACACACAGGGGTTCGCGGGTGCCCAGGTGCTGGAGAATATTCATGTTGTAGGTCAGTGTTGCCGCACTGGCCTGCGTCATATGTTGATGATAGTTCCACGCCGCCCAGGCACCGCGGGCCCGCGGCAACAGCGACGTGTCCGTATGCAGTATGACTTCATTGTCCTGATATTCGATGGCACCGAGCACCGCGCGCTCGTCGTGGGACGGTGCACTCAATAACGCCAGCGCCTGATCGCTGTGACAGGCGAACACCACATAGTCGTGCGTCGCTTCACCGGTGCGCTCCCCCGTAACCGTCACACCAGACGCATGACGTACAACATGCGTGACCGGATCACTGAGATTGAGCTGACCATCAAAGCGGGCAAGCAGCTGCTCCACATAGCGCGCAGAACCGCCCTGCACCGTGCGCCATACGGGCCGCTCATTGACGTTAAGCAATCCGTGGTTCTTAAAGAAGCGCAGAAAAAACGCCGCCGGAAAATCACGCACGTCAGCAGGCTTGGTTGACCAGATTGCGGCCGCCATCGGCAACACGAACTGGTTGATGCACGCATCGCCATAGCCGTTACGCGTCAAAAATTCGCCAAGCGTCGTCTCGGTATCGCCGGCGTCCAGGGCCGCCTTGCCGTCTTTAAAGAAGCGCGTGATATCAATCAGCATGCGCCAATAAGCTGGCCGCAGAAGATTGCGTTTCTGGGCAAACAGGCCACCCCAGGAGCCGCCACGATATTCGAGCCCGGTACGCTCGTCACGCATGCTGAAGCCCATGTCGGTCGCCACGCTCGGCACTTCAAGCTCATCCAGCATCTGGATAAAATTCGGGTAGGTCCAATCGTTGAACACGATGAAACCGATATCCACGGCGACGGCGCGGCCGTCCTGCTCGACGGTCAATGTCCGCGTGTGACCACCTGGGTAGTCCGCCGCTTCGTAAAGCGTGACGTCACAGTGCGCATTGAGTTGGCGCGCGGCCACGAGGCCAGAGACACCGGCACCAATGACGGCAACGCGTGGAGATGAATGGCTCAAGTCAGGGACTCACACGGACAGACAGGCGACGCTTCGCTCATGCGCGACCGATGGATTCAGCCAACCCGCAAAAATCTGCCAGAGCTCGGATCGTCCGGGCCCGGTCAGATGCCGGGATAATTTGGTCCCCCGCCGCCTTCAGGCGTCACCCACACGATGTTTTGCGTGGGGTCCTTGATGTCACAGGTTTTGCAATGCACGCAGTTTTGCGCATTGATCTGCAGTCGCGGCTCACCTTCTTCGCGACCCACTATTTCATACACACCCGCCGGACAATAAC
>CAYGSQ010000044.1:0-2166 GCA_964352435.1 uncultured Gammaproteobacteria bacterium
GCTGATGATGGCCGCTGCGGCGGCCGCAAGCCAGGACCCGGATAAGCCGCGGCGGTCGTAGCGCCGCGACCGTAGCGGGTAGCCGCGGCAGGCAGGCCCCGCTCGCACCGCTTGTGTTACATCGCCGCGTCGAGCGCCTTGCGGATCTGCGCGGCCCAAAACGGCGCCCGGCGTGCGGCGACCTCACGTCGCTTCATGTTCTCGGTATTGAGCTGCTGTTGCGACTGCTGGCGCAGGTCAAACACGATGTCACCTTGCTTATCGATAATCAGAACGCCGGGCGTGCCGCGAATTCCATAGCGCGCGGCTACTTTGTCGCCGTCGGGCAACAGCGTGAAGTCGTAGCCTTTTGCCGCCAAAAACGCGGCTGGATCGCCGTCCTCGCCAATCGTCATGGCGAGCACTTCAAAGTTGTCCATGCCATGTTCAAGCACCATGCTCTCGATGTGCGGCATCAGCGCCTTGCAGTAGGGGCACCAGGTGGCCCAGAACAATACCAAAGTCGTCTTCTCACCCCGGTTTTCGCTCAATGAGAACGGCGTGCCGTCGGCTTTGGCAAGCGTCCAGTCGTTCAGTTCGGTGTTGGCTTGGGCTAAAGCGGAGGTCGAAAAGCTCAGCGCGAGGAGGGTTACGCTTAAAAGGGCGGTCAGACGATTCATACGGGCGTTCCTTGGTGAGTCAGACAGGTCCGACCAGTAAGACCGAGGATTACGCCAAAATATTTCGTCGAGATGCGGGCCGCCTGACGACGGCCCGCCGTCGTGCGCTAGCCGATGGTCCCGTTCACGATGGGATTGAAGGCCGTCATGCGGTCGCGCAGAGCGACCGGGCCGAGTCCATGACCCGGGAACAACGTGGGGAAGTTACCCTGATCGCCATGCAGTGCCATGTAGTTATAAATGACGGTTTCCACCAACAGGTTAACGTTGTTGGCGGCCGGCGTTGAGCTGGTCTCGACGCCCCCGTCTGCGCGGAAGGAGCCGAGTTGCTGGTGCAGCGCCGCTTCCAGGCCGTCACCGGTGAACAACTGCGGGCGACCGCCCGGGTTGTAGACCAGGAAGAACGACGCGGCACCCGATGAGTTGTCGCCGGTCCACACGCCTTTGCCGCGGCCGTCTACCGACTCATCAATGCTGCCGTTACTGAACACGGAGCCGTCGCTAAACACGTACATCATCAGTGGCACGCCAATGCGCGCGGCGTATTCGAGGCACGCGCCCATGCAGCGGCCGGCGCGCAGGTCGCGTATTTCGCCGGTGGCGCGATCGCCGGTATGGTAGTCGTAGCCGCCCATCTGGATGGTGCCGGCGCCGGCAAAGCCGTTCATGACCAGCTTCATGACCGACGCGGTTTTGCGAAACTCGCGTTCGTCATCAAATTCCTGTTGCGTGAAAATGCCGGTGGGCCCGACGATGTCGGCATCGCGCACCGGGTCGAGCGTGGACGGATCGCCAAAGCGATCACTCAGATCCGCTGCTTTCACATAGCCACAGCGCACCAGGTCCTTGATGATCTCGTCGTTCGTGACCTGGGTATTGACCGCGTTGAGTTTTTGATCGCTGATCCGCTGGATCGATTCCATCACCGCGACCGCATCGGACTGGTCGAGCAGGCCAACCAGTTTGCCGGTGTCGACCAGACCCGTGACGTCGCTGGGACGATCGATCTTGGTGGGACGAACCGTCGGGTCAATCATCATTTCGGGCGCCAGCGAGTTGCCGCCCGAATCCGAGCTGCGGCTGCCGATCAGCGTGAGCAGTTCGCCGTCGGCGCCCGCTCTGTTGATGCCGTACATCGGATTGTGCGGGTTGTTGCCGGTGTCGTTCTCCGAGCGGGCCGGGATGACCGCGCCGTTGATCGCCGCCATCGTGGCGGCACTGACTTTTTCCTGCATGCCGCGCAAGAAACCACTGTCGCTATGAAACGCCAGGCCCAGATCCTGGTTGATAAAGTCGTTGGTCCCGGTTTGCGCGTTGAGCACCGGTGGGATCATGTCACCGGGCAGACCCAGACGGCTGTAACCCTGCGTGCTCAGGAAATCGAGCTGTCCGCCTTGCTGCCCCACCAGCACGTTGGACGCCGCGGTATTCACACCACCGGCAAGATCAAAAGCAATAAACGGAATTTTGCCGGCGCCCTGTACGGCCAGACCGCAGGCGCCACGTA